>CACZRG010000181.1 GCA_902783485.1 uncultured Elusimicrobium sp. | reverse complement strand
TCCCTGTCAAATTTCTGCAGAAGTTTATCCGCAGCAAGTTTCTCCGGATTATCTGCCGCCTCCCGTATTTTATCCAGGGAACCATATTTCTGCAGCAGCCGGGCAGCGCTCTTTTCCCCTATTCCGGCTACACCCGGAACATTATCGGAAGCATCTCCAAGCAGTGCCAGATAATCAGCGAAGACAGAAGGAGCAAGTCCATAGCGGTTCCGTACATATTCCTCATCGCGCAGTGTGCCGGAACTCCCGTCCCATGCCTTTATATCATGTTTTATCAGCTGGCAGACGTCCTTGTCTCCGGAAACAATAACAGTATTCATTCCACGCGCCGAAGCCCGGCGCGCCAGCGTGGCCATAAGATCATCAGCTTCCCAGCCTTCAAGAAAAACCGCACATAACCCCATGGCTTCCACGGCTTCACGCGCTTTCAGAAGCTGCGGCTTAAGTGCCGGATCAAGCGGAGGACGGTTTGCCTTATACTGCGGATACAGTGCATTTCTGTATGCGCTGCCACCTTTTGAATCAAAACATACCGCTATGAATTCAGGCTGCTGTTTCTGTAGCAGCCCGGTCAGCATTTTTACAAAACCGTAAAGCGCCCCCACCTCTTCCCCATTGGCAAGCGAAAGTGCAGGGAGGGCATGAAAACTGCGGTGAAGAAAAGCGTGAGCATCAACCAGATATAAAGTATTTTTCTGCATTTTTATTCAGTTGCCGTATCAGCAGCGGAATCATCTGCCAGTGTTTTCAGAATACCGGATAATGTTCCAATAACAGGCCGGCAGATATTTTAAAGCGTATTAGCGTTCTGGTTATTCCCATGAAAACCAGAATGTCCGCCTGAAACACAGCAATACAGGAATAACACCTGACACTGTTTAAAGCAGTCCGTCCATTGTTCTGCGCAGTGTTTCTGCGCTACGCATTCCTATGCAGCGTTCTGCCTCTTTTCCGTTCTTGAAAAAGATAAGAGCCGGTATACTGCTTATGCCCAGTTCAGCAGCAAGATCGCCACATTCATCAGCATCAATTTTGAACACGGAAGCTTTTCCCTCATATTCCTCCGCGAGAGCTTCTACGACAGGTGCCATTCTTTTGCAGGGGCCGCACCAGTCTGCGTAAAAATCAACAAGAACCGGTATTCTGCTTTCAAGCACAAGTTTTTTAAAATCCGCTTCTTTTATATGAATATCCTTCATTTTTTTCTTTTCCTCCCACGTGCTGATTTTATTCTGTTTTCTTTTCCACGGCTTTTAACCGGTTTAAAATTACTGATGTTTTTATTTTCCCCGGTCTCTTCCGGCGGCAGACTGGCGGAAACATTTTCCTTTACACAGGAATTTTCCGGTGTTTTCTGTTCACCTGCCGGAACTGTTTCATTTATTCCGGAATTAAGCTGTTCAATACTTATTTTAAGCTGATATGCCAGTTCCCTGCAGAAAGCCATTCCCCATCCATAATCCTCATGAGCAGACGGTTTCTGAACAAATCCGGATGCACCGGCAAAAAGAACAGCTGCACGGTCAGCCGGTTCCGTATAAGTACCTGACATTATCAAAACCGGAATACCTGCCATTCTTGACGAATCATGAACAACCTTAAGGAATGAAAGACCGTCAATATCCGGCAGCATAAAATCTATCATTATTGCAGAAGGCTTTTTTCCGCAAAGGTAAAAAAAAGCCTCATGTCCCGACGGTATTGTATCTACTATCATACTGGGACAGGCGGAATGTATAAGTTCCGCTATCTGCTGCGGTTCCCTGCCGCGGCCACCTATAACAAGCAGAGAGTAAGGTTTCATCAGAGTCCCATTCCAAGACGCTCTATAAGCAGTTCCGGCATATTGCTCTGCATCATTTTCTGTTGAGTTATCTTTATATCATAGCTTATGCGGTGCAGCCGGAAAACCTTCATAAAACTGTCATATATACCACATGAGGCCCGCGGGTCTCCGTCACGTGGCTGGCCTACGGCACCAGGATTTATAAGAACACTGTCTGTATCAACCTTCACCATCTGATTTTGTTTCAGCAGCTCCATATGAGGGAATCCGTTCTCATCGCAGTGAAAGGCGCATGGTATATGCGTATGCCCCACAAAGCATGGTGATGTCTTCCATAGTTTTTTGTTATCCAGGAACTGCATCTCACTGATAAGGTATTCAACAAGAGGCTTGGACGGGGAACCATGAACCATGGTGAAATCAGGAGTGTCTATTCTAAGCGGAATATGTTTCAGGAACTCCATGGCCTCGCCGGTAAGTCTGGACCTTGTATGCTCTATTGCCGCTGCAGCAGCATCGTTGAACCATTTTACCTTCATTCTGCCTATTACAGCGGCATCATGATTGCCCAAAACCAGATAAAGTCCTTTTATTGTAGAGGCCAGCTTGACGCATTCAAGAGGATTGGGACCATAGCCCACAAGGTCCCCGCAGCAGAACAGCTTTGTTATTCCCTGTCTGCTGAAAAAATCCATTACAGCCTTGAACGCTTCAAGATTGCCGTGAACATCAGAAAATATACCGTATCTCATATCAAAACTATCCTCGCGGCTATGCCGCCGTATGTTCTGTACTATGCTCCGCCATACCGGCGGCATGTTTCAAATCTACAGATACCAGTTTGGAAACACCTGATTCCTCCATGGTAACTCCGTAAAGAATCCCTGCTGCCTCCATTGTGCGCTTGTTATGTGTGATGACAATAAACTGTGTTGAATCTGAAAACTCACGTATAAGGCGCACAAAGCGGCCCACATTAGCCTCATCAAGCGGAGCATCAGTTTCATCCATGACACAGAACGGAGAAGGATTCACGCGGAAAAAACTGAACAGGAGGGCCAGGGCCGTAAGCGCTTTCTCACCTCCGGAAAGCTGGGTTATGCTTACAGGCCTCTTTCCTGGAGGACGGGCAAGTATCTCTACACCTGTATCAAGCAGATTGTCAGGATCCGTAAGTATAAGATCCGCCTCTCCGCCATTGAACAGCAGGGAGTAAATTTCCTTGAAATATCCGCGCACACTGTAGAATGTATTTTTGAAATTCTCCCGTGTCGTATCATTTATACGCTTTATGGCGGCACGCAGATCTGTCTTTGCCTTGTTAAGATCCTCAACCTGTGAAGTTATGAAGGCACAGCGCTGCGCAAGAGCCTCATGTTCCTCCGGAGCAGTCATATTCACAGGCCCCATGGCTTCCACGCGGCGGCGCAGAAATACAACTCTTTCATGATCTGTTTCAGTATTTCCGTATTTTTCCTCCGCCTCTGCAGGCGAAATATTCCATGCCTCCGTAAGCCTGAGTGCTACGTCATCAGCACGTGCCTGCGCAGCGGAAAGTTCTGTTTCAAATTTAACTCTGCTGTTTCCGCATTCCGAAATAAGTGCACGACAGTCTTTAAGATTGGAGGATACATTTTCAAATTCCAGTCTGATAGAGTTAATATCCTCCTCTGTCTGTCTGCATGATATTTCCTTTTCGGCAAGATCATTTGCAAGAATACCAAGCCTTGCGGAAGCATTTCTGGCATTCTCTTCCAAAGACTTTTCCTTGCTGTCAAGCTCACTGCGGCGCACTGCAAAATGAGACTTTTCTGCATTCAGGGACTCAAGATCATACTTTCCGCGTGCAGCTTCCTCCTGCAGTTCACTCATTGCCCTGCTGAAACTGTCAAGTGCCGCCCTGCTTACAGCATAATTTTCCTTCTGCACGGCAAAAGCCGCGTAGGCACGTTCTTTCTCCGCCTCAAGTCCTGCCTGTTTCTTTTTAAGTTCTTCTGAATTTTTACGCAGGCCGGAAAGTTCTTTTTCAAACAGCACTGCTGACTCTTCGGCTTTTTTTATATCTGCCTCGGTCCTGATCCTGCTGTCCGACAGAAGTTTCATGCGTTCACAATTCAGTCTGACCGACTCACGAAGGGAACGCAGCTGATTTTCCCTGGTATTCAGTTCAAGATTTATTTTTACGGCTTTTTCCCTTGACTGAACACTTTCCCTGCGCAGATTTTCAAGACGGGATTTAAGTTCTGCCTTCTCCGCCTCGTTTTTTTTATTCTCTTCCGAAAGCTCAGCGAGCCTGTCGTTTATTTCAGTTTCCTCTCCCCAGTAAGGCTCATTCGAGACAATTTTCCCGGCACCGCCGGATAACCAGAACTGTCCACGAACTGCAGCCCCGCTTACTGTAGCTCCGTGAAGAAGGAAAACGATCAAAGGCTTAAGTGCCGCGCGGCAGTTTATTCTGGACAAAACCGAATCAGCAGAAACAGGAACCTCATCGCCACATGGAGGAACCCTGTCAAGAATAATAAAACGGCATCTGCCTTTTCCGGAATGTTCCAGTACATTCAATGCCTTTTCAGCGGCTTCCATGTTTTCGCACACTACTGAATCAAGATAGCGGCCAAGGGCATCTTCCACAGCTATCATATCTGCTTTTTTAAATTTAAGCAGGCTGCGCATGGCGCCAAGTACTCCGGGAATTCCGGCTTTAAGGACAATATCACAGCCTACCCAGTATGAATCCCTGCGCGCCTGTGCAAGCAGAACACCGAGCCTGGCTTTGCACGCAGCTGTTTCCTCACGTATTTCAGAGATACGGCGCTCAGTCCTCTGTATATCTGACGCAAGCTGCTGCGCGGCTTTTTCCGCAGCAGCAGTTTTTTCTTTTTCCGCTGTTGCTGAAACAGACAGTTCTTTTATTGTCTCTTCAAGAGCTGCAGAATCATTCTTTAGCTTCGACGCATTCTTTTCAAGAAATAAGCGGTCCCGCTCAAGACCTGCAAGATTTTCCCTCAGATGAGAGGAATCGGAATTTGAACGTGCCAGATACTGCGAAAGGGCAAGTTCGCGCGAAAAAGAAGCATTCATTTCTGATGATACTGCTGCCAATGCTTCTTCCGCCGCTTTTATTTCATTCTGCGTTTTCTGTAATGCAGACTGGTCGCTGTTTACCTTTTCCCTGAGTCCGGGCAGGGCAGAACGCTCCGCTGCTATTCTGTCGTTTATTTCCTTGATGCGCGGTTCAATACGCGCAATTTTTTCAGCATTGGATTTTTCAGCGGTTTCAAGTGAAAGCCTGGATGCGGCTATGTCCTGAACGGTCTGGCGGCTATGACTGATAATACCCTCAAGACTGTTCTTTTCAAGTTTTATTGCATTTGTTTTTTCCCGCAGCTGACGCAGTTCCTCATTCTTACGCGTTAAGTTCAGATTCATTGAGGCAACAGATGCCTCGTATGTATTAAGCGATACACGCAATTCATCTGCCTCTTTAATCAGAGGCTCAAGACTGCCTTTTATCTCTGCTGCCTTCTGAAGATATGAATTGCGTTCCTGCACCAGAAGCGAAATTTCAGCGCCTTTCAGCTCATCACGGTACTTCTGCTGCAGCCTCGCCTTGCGTGCTTCCGCCTCAAGTTTTTTTATCTGCTCCTGAAGCAGAACCATGGAATCGGAAAGACGGTTCAGATCGGTCTCTACCTTTTCCAGACGGCGGTATGCCTCCTCACGTCTGGATTTATACTTGGATACACCTGCGGCCTCTTCGAACATTTCACGTCGTTCCTCGGACGTAGCGTTCAGCAGATGTTCAATCTGTCCCTGGTCTATAATGGCATATCCTCCGGTACCAATTCCCGTATCAAGGAACATTTCCCTTATATCCTTAAGCCGGCACTGAACCTTGTTTATGAAATATTCTGATTCCTCGGAACGGTATATTTTGCGTGTTACTGTCACCTCACTGAAATCCAGAGGCAGCTTACGTTCCGTATTATCGAATGTCATGTAAACTTCTGCCATGTTCAGTGCCCTGCGGCGTGTGGTTCCCGCAAAAATAACATCCATCATGGACGGCATACGCAGTGATTTCCATGACATTTCGCCTATGCACCATTTCAGTGAATCCACAACGTTTGATTTTCCACAGCCATTAGGACCTACAATGCATGTAATGCCGGGCTTAAGCGGCATTTTAACCTTGCTTGCAAAGGATTTGAACCCGTAAATTTCCAGTTCCTTGAGATACATGCAGACAAACAACAGCCTTTGCGCAACTAATGCGCACAGACTCTCCTGTATATATTATATAAATATATTTGCGTTATTATACAGATTTACGCAGGAATTTTACAGCTGAATATAACAGCCGCATTATGGAACATAATATTAAGCCGGATTTACCGGTCAGCGGAATTCTATAATATCCCCAACGCCCACGCGGCCGGCACATCTTCCCGCAGGCAGTTCCAGCACACCCCGGCTGCCTTTAACAAAAGGAGAGAAGCGCCACGGCCTGAAATTTTCCAATACCCGGATAACCCTGAAATCCTTATCCAGGAATACCGCATCTATTGCAAAGCGCATGAAACACATATGAATGCTGCTGCACGGCTCAAGCCAGAGTCCCTCCTCTTCTCCCAGAGACTCACGTGGTATAAGACCAAAAAGGCGGGACATGAATGTATCCGCCTTTTCCGCGCTGCCGCTTATAACAATATTTCTTGTCAGGTTGAAAACCTTCATTCCTCAAATTCCTCATACATGGGATTTGAATTATGCCATGACGCACTGCCCTGTTCTTCCTGCTGTGAAGAAGAGGAATTTTTCTTTTTCTGTTTGCGGTTTTTTCCTTTCGTCCTGCCCTTCTTCGATTTTCTGGAATAATCATCGTCTTCGTAAACAGGTTTCTTTATAACAGATACCGGTGCCTCGTTTTCACTGCTGGAAACCTCTGGAACTTTCTCACCAGGATTATTCTTTGAATAGTGAGAGCGGGAGGATTCATTGCCGGAAGATCTCACTACATTCAGATGAGGATTTTCAGCGGCGTAAGCTCCGAACACGACATTATCCGTCTGTTCCTTAAGCAGCGGACTGGCAAAATCAATACTCTGCGGATATGAAAGCCAGTATGTGCCATCCGGGTAATTCTCTGCCATTATGCCTACGGAAACAGTTATGGAACTGTCGAATGAAATTTCTATATTGGAAACACGGAATTTGGAATTAAGCTTTTTTATAGCCTCAACCTTTACAACCGGAAGCGTCGGCCTGTCTGCCGGTGTGGATTCGCGGCAGCCGTTTACAAAGCAGTCCTCCATTTTCAGGTAAAGCTCACGCGATATGAGCTTAACATCGAAATAGCTGCGGTCATTTGAAACCGTTACAGGCATCATCAGCGCGCCATCCTCCCACTGAACCTTGCGGACTATCAGCCCGGAAAGATTCATGTCAGCCTGCCTGTTGTTCTTTATGCTTCCAGGCTCCACTGAAACAACCATGGCGGACAGAGGTGTAAGACAACCTGAAAGAACCAGTAACGCTAAAGATTTGAATATAGTGCTCATTGTCAGGATTCCGGATTCAGTTTTTTTATTATTCCAACAAGTTCGTAAATATCATCTATTTCATAATCGGCGCCTGAAACAGGAGTATCAAACTCATTACCATATTTTGCCCATACTGTTTTCATTCCAAGTGCTTTGGCGCCTTTTATGTCCCGTTCGGCCCAATCGCCTATCATTATGGCGTTTTCAGGCTTTATCTGCATAAGTTCGAGTATTTTCTGAAATGGTTTGGGCGAAGGTTTTTTCTCAAAAGTGTCCTCGAATGTTACAACATGCTCAAAAAAATGATGCAGTCCGAGACTTACTATTCTCTGCCACAGATTCCGGCGCGGGGCGTCGGATATCACGCCCAGGCGCACACCGGATCTTAGCAGTTCGGTAAGGGTAATCCTGACATGCGGATACAGGCGCAGATAACCATCCTTGGCCCTGCGGTATCCTATAATAGCCGCCGCAAGTATTTTGTGATCTATATATCCAAGCTCTTTTTCAAGGACTTTGTCGAAGATATTCTGATCCTCTATTCCTTCAGCCCAGTAGACCTTGTAGATCTTGTCGAGCATTTCCTGCTTGGGTATATTAAGCCCCGCGTCAATCATCTCATCAACTGCGGCATCAACCGCAGCCCGCTTCATTCGCATGAAATCGGTAAGAGTATTGTCAATGTCAAAAATTACCGCTTTTATCATTTAAGCTGCTTCCTTATTTGTCGTTGCAGCGTTCCACATATTCACCTGTGCGGGTGTCAACGCGGACTTTATCTCCTGCTTTTATGAAAGCCGGGACTTTTATAACAATGCCGGTGGAGAGCTTCGCATCCTTTGTGACACTGGAGCTGGTGTTTCCGCGCACACCATCCTCGGCTTCCACAACTTCCATAACCACATTGGCCGGCAGTCTCACACCAAAGAACTTTCCGTTCAGATACAGACCTTCAACCGACATATTGTCCATCATGTATTTCATCTCATTCTGAAGCTGTGACAGCGGAAAGCCAGTCTGCTCATAATTTTCATCGTCCATGAAATAAGCCATTTCGGTATCAGAATACACATAGGTTTTAGGACGTTTTTCAACAGTAACCTCATTGAATTTGTCTTCAGGGCGGTATGCTGTTTCAATAATCGTGCCACTCTCAACCTTGCGCAGTTTCACGCGTACAACAGCACGGGCCTGTGATTTGCGGTGATGCTGAACAGTCATTACTTCCACTATCTCTCCGTTTTCATTGGTGAAAATGGTTCCTATACTGAATTGTGTTGCTAATATCATTGAATTATCTCCTTACAAAATAAAATCCTTTAATTATTTCAGGCACCAGGGTGCTGATAAGCCATGGCTTTAAGAGCCAGAATTCTTTTCTGCATGGGAGGATGCGTTGCCATAAGATCAGAGGCCGCACCACTACGCTCCTCCATATAACTTCCACGTGGATCTATTATGCACAGATGAGCTATGCCCTTGCCTATGGATGTGGTGGGCCCTGTAGCAGAATAAATCTTTTCAAGCGCGGAAATAAGCCCTTTGGGATTGCGGGTAAGTTCTGCCGCTGTGGCATCAGCAAGATACTCTCTCTGTCTGGAAACAGACATTGTCAGAATTGTTGACAGCATAGGTGCCAGTATAATCATAATAATCCAGATAACAAAAAGGATAGCCATAACATATGGCGGCATACCGGCTGCCCCACCTCTGCCGGAAGCGCTGCCGGCACCACCAAAACGGCTACCGAGCCCCCCTGGCATACCTGCAAGACCAACAGCGGGAATATTTCCCCTTCTTCTGTTCCTGTAATACCCTCTTCTGCTGCCTCCTCCTGTGACAAGACCAGATATAAGATTTACTGCACCGACAAGGGCGGTAAGAGTTGTCATCAGTCGTACATCATAATTACGTATATGGCTCATTTCATGCGCCACAACCCCGGCCAGCTCCTCACGGTTCATAACATCAAGAAGCCCCCTTGTGACAGCTATTACGGAATCATCCTGATCAACGCCTGTAGCAAAAGCATTGGGATCAGGGTCGGGAACAATGTATGCAACCGGTTTGGGCAGTCCGGCCGCAATAGCTATTTCCTCAACAATATTTATGAAAATCTTTTCCTGCGGATCATCCGGGTTCGCAGGATATGCCCCAGTAGAGGCAAGCACAAGCCTTTTGCCATTTCTGTATCCTGAGAAGGAGGCTATGCAGCCAACTATAAGCGCAATTATAGTGCCGAAAGGCACGAAATGCTGCTCCACCACCTTTGCTGAATAGGTGGCGGTAACAGGGTCATAAGTACTCTTGAGCTGCGTCTGGTTAACATTCCAGCCAAGAATAAAAAAATCAAAACCGAGACCAAGAAAGAGAAAGAAACAAACGAAAATAACAAGAAGGATTACTGTATTTTTCTTGTTTTCTTCCTGCTGCTCATAAATATTCATAGTCCGATTACCTGTTTATATAACGGAGCGGTCCGGTATTATTCAGCCCGCCCCGTAAATTATCAGCTGACGTATGGTTTCAGAATGAAAGGTCGACCTTTACATTCTCGCGTTCAGGAGAATCTGCTGGAAGTTCCCAGAGTTCCTCCGGTTTGAAGCCTAACATACTGGCGAAAATATTGGTAGGGAATACCTGCTGTTTTGTATTGAACTTCGTGCAGATATCATTATAAAACTGACGGGAGAAGCCGATCTGGTTTTCCGTATGTGTAAGCTCTTCCATAAGTTTATTAACTTCCTCATTGGCCTTGAGCGACGGATAGCTTTCCTTCAGCATCATAAGTCTTCCAAGTGCAGCGGTAAGTTCACCTTCTTTTGCCGCAAGATCCTTCATATTGCCAGGCTTTACGCTCATGGCAGCAGCTCTTGCCTGTACAACCTTTTCAAGCGTTTCCTGCTCGAATTTCATTTCGCCTTTTACAGCAGAAACAAGATTCGGTATAAGGTCGTGGCGGCGTTTCAGCTGAACATCTATCTGACGCAGGGCATTGGCAACGTTATTACGGAGTGTAATAAGACCGTTGTACATTGACATGAGCCAGATTCCTATAACAACAATTACTATAAGTGACACTATCATTGTTTTTTCTCCTTTTTTGATTATTACCTTTTTTCTTTAAAATTCTTAATCCGCTACCGTAAGCACTTCGCAGCCACTATCCGTGACAAGCACTGTATCTTCAATACGCACTCCGAATTTTCCAAGCAGATAGATACCAGGCTCAACCGTAACAGACATTCCTTTATCAAGCAGGAATTTTTCATCAGAATAAAGGCTTAACGCGGGAGCCTCATGTATTTCAAGACCGACGCCATGACCTGTGGAATGTATGAAATACTGCCCGTATCCGGCGTCTGCTATTACATCACGGCATACCTTGTCTGCCGCCTTCGCGGAAAGGCCGGGCTTCAAAGCCTTTATTCCCTCATCATGAGACTTCCGGACTATATCATAAACTTTCTTAAATTCAGCGTCCGGAGTGCCATGAAAGAAAGTACGTGTTATATCAGAGCAGTAGCCCCTGTAAACACAGCCGAAATCTATAAGAACTGATTCATTATCCCTGAGTTTTCTGTCAGATGTGACATGATGCGGAAGAGCACCGTTCTCCCCGAAAGCAACAATAAGATCGAATGAAGGTCCCTTGGCGCCCATGGCACGCATAAGATTATCAAGACGGTTGGCCACTTCTCTTTCCGTATCGCCGGTTTTTATACCAGGCAGAAGCTGTTCAAAAGCCTTTGCCGCTATACGGCAGGACTCCTTCAGGATTTCAATTTCCGCTCCTTCCTTGCGAAGCCTGAGCGAAGATGTAATGCCTGAAAATTCCTCAAAGCCATGCTCCTTCCAGTATTTCCCGCGGAGATAATTCTCTGTTTCCGGCTCAAAAACCGATTTTTTTACGCCGAGTAAATCTCTCTTCTCAATCAGAGCTGCACGGGCATTATCTGCGGCATAGGATTTAACAAAAGGGACTTTTGAATGAAAATCATCAAAAAGCATTTTAGGCATATAGCCGAAAACATCTTCTTTTGTTACCAGAAGAAGCACTCCCTCCATAAAATACCCTGTAAGGAAATATGTCTCGAGAGGACGCGCAAGAACCAGCGCATCAAGTTTCTTTTCTTCAAGCAGCGCCTGGATATCCTCAATCCTTTTCTGATGAATATTCATTACATTCCTCCGCTATCCGCGAATTTAAATCACGAATATATGAAATAATTATACTAATTATGACAGAAAAAGACAGAAAAAAATTATGTATAAATATGTCCGCGTCTCAACACGAAGCCGCATAGCCTGACAGTGGCGCAGGTCATAGAAGCGCAGCAAGTTCCGAATACATGCCGGCGGAAAGCTCCTGGGCGCGTACGCGCTCCTGAATATTCATGGTTTTAAAAGCGGAAAGAATTTTATTTCTGTCCATTCCGCACAGCACAAGCGAATTTACAAGAGTCTTTCTTCTGTGGGAGAAAGCCTTCTTAACAAGATTTATTGTCCTGTTTACATTTTCATCATGTTTTACAGGACGGAATTTCAGCACAGCGGAATCAACAGCAGGCACAGGCCTGAAACTGCCGGCTTTTACAAAGCATACCGTTTCGGAAGTGGCCCGCAGGGATGTGGATACAGACAGAACACCATACTCCGGGCTGTCAGGTACTGCCTGTATGCGTATACCAACCTCTTTCTGGAACATGAACACAGCGCACGCCAGCCTGGGAAATGACAGTATTTTGTCAAGAATCACCGTAGAACAGTCATAAGGCAGATTGCTTATAAAGGCGATTCTTCCTGCGGGCAGTTCTTTTTCCAGATCCACACGCATAAAATCACTGTTATTAATTTTCAGACCAGGGAATTTCTTTTCCAGAACAGGGACAAGATTCCTGTCTATTTCTATAGCCTCCATTATTTCCGCGTATTTCGGAAAAAGAACACCTGTAAGCGCTCCGGCACCCGGTCCTATCTCAACAAGATGCTCAAATGTCTCCCCGTCAAGGGCATGACATATGCGGGCACAAATTTTAGTATCGGCAAGAAAAACCTGGCTGAATCTTGGCATAATCCTGAAATATATATTCTATCAAACATTCACAGTGGCAGTTCCGTTCCCAGCATTTCCCGCCTGAGTTTTATTTCCATGCCGGTTTTCCATATATCACCTGCCCCGAGTGTAAGGACAACATCTCCACGACGTATATCCCTGAGCAGAGGAAGAACCCCAGGGAAAGCCCCAACAGGCCTGCCATGCTTTTTTATTTCGCGTATTATCAGTTGTGGGGAAACCCCTTTTATCTCTTTTTCTCCGGCTGAATATATGGGTGCCACGAAAACCTTATCTGCTTCAGCGAAGGAGGCGCCGAATTCCCGGAACAGGTCCCTGGTTCTTGTATAACGGTGCGGCTGGAAAATAACAATGAGCCTGCGTTCAGGAAAAAGTTTTTTCACTGCTGATAATGTAGCTTTTATTTCTGTAGGGTGATGACCGTAATCGTCAATAAATTCTATGCCTCCTGTTTCACCAATACGGTCAAGACGCCGCTTGACACCACGGAAACCGGTCAGTCCTTCTGCCAGTTTTTCAAACGGAAATCCGAGATAGCAGCCAGCGGCAAGTACAAGAAGGGAGTTACGGACATTATGCAGCCCCGGGACATGAAGTGAGACCGGGCCTTTTCTTCTCCCCTTGAACCAGGCTTCATAAGATATTCCCATGTCAGTATAAACTATATTACGCGCCTGCCAGTCCGCACCACTGTCTGTTCCGCAGGTAATGACGGGAGCAGCAGCATAAGGCAGAATACTGCGCACTCCTTCATCATCAGAACATACGACGGCTGCACCAAAAAACGGAACAGAAGAGATATGCTTTATGAAGGCCATTTTTATTTTCTCAAGGGATCCGTAATGGTCCAGGTGATCTGCGTCGATATTTGTTACACAGGTAACAAGCGGACTGAAATCAAGAAAAGATCCGTCGGATTCATCCGCTTCAGCAATAAAATACTCACCACCGCCCATCTGCAGATTAGATCCGGCGTTCTTGATTATTCCACCTACAACAGCTGTGGCACCAGCCCCTGCGGCCTCGAAGGCTGCTGCCATCATGCTCGTAGTACTTGTTTTGCCATGCGTTCCTGCAACAGTTACTGTTTTTTTCAGCTCTGCAAGACGCGACAGCATAAATGCCCTGTGTATAAGCGGAAGCCCTGCGGCTTCTGCCGCGACGATTTCAGGATTATCGTCACTGATTGCAGAACTGACAACAAGAGCCTGAGTGCCCGCAGGCAGTTTTTTCCGGTGTCCTATACTGACTCTGGCACCACGTTTCTCAAGTTCATGCGTTATTATTGATTCCCGTGCGTCCGATCCAGTCACTTTGTATCCAAGACCAATCATAAGCGCGGCTATTCCGCTCATTCCTATACCGCCAATACCGACGAAATGTACATTTTTTAATGTTTCAAGACGAAAGTCCCTTGTGTATTTCATTTTATTTTCCTGTTCTGTGGTGCCATTTTCTCTCCACCACTATTGTTATTTTTATTTGAAGCAGGTTTTAATTTCAGCCATTTCAGATTTTTCCTTGCTATTTTATGGCCAGGGTCCCTGCGCAACGCTTCCGTACATGCCTTTATGGCCGCTTCAATATTTCCTGCTGCGGTATAAGCGGCTGCCCTGCCTGTGTCTGCAACCGGTCCTCCGTTGGAAAAATCAGCAAGCGCAGCACTGGTCTCCCCC
>CACZRG010000180.1 GCA_902783485.1 uncultured Elusimicrobium sp. | reverse complement strand
TACAGACTTTCTCGCGCAGGCCTGGTGAAACCATAACACTTGAAATAATAAGCGGTGGCAAAAAGAAAACCGTCAAGGCTGTACTTGGCGACCGTGAAAAAGCCGGCACGGAAACAGTTGCCACCGGTTCAGACATGAAATCCGAAAAAACGACAGTATGGGAAGGAGTGGAAATGGAGGCGACACCTTCCGGCGCTCTTGTAACAGAAATCCGGAACGGTTCAGCCATGACCGGCCATCTTATGCGTGGCGACAGAATATCTTCAGTAAACGGCATAAGAATTTCATCCCCTGAAACTCTCAAAAAGGCTTTCAGGGCTGCAAATATAAATGAAGGTGTTCTGTTTGATGTTACACGCGATGGTAAGCCTACATATGTAAGCGTACAGTCAGCCAGATAAAAGTATTTCATATAAATACATACGGAAAGGGTCCTGAAAAGGGCCCTTTCTGTTTTATGTTCTTTTTTGATAGAATTTTAATCGCAGAGGAATGAAGTGAAAAGCTTCAGCTGCCCCGCAACGGTATGTTTTCCATTCAGGAGAATAAGCCCGGTCTACTGCACATCTTTTTCGTATGAAAAAGAAATTCCGAGGGGAAGGAGAGGCCCTGCAGGGCTTTTTTTATGAAGTTGTTTTTTTATGCGGTATTGTTCTCATTAAGGTATCAGGTACGGCGTTTTCTTAATTTCAGTTTTCATACAACAGTTTTATTTCTTTGTATTTTGTCATTCCTTATATCCGCCTGCAGCGGCACAGGCGAATCAGCTTCAACTGAAAAAACGCGCAGATTTGTATCAACAATGCCGTCTTATACGGAAATACTTTTTGAGACAGGGTCTGGAAATGAAGTAGTAGGAGTTTCAGATTACTGTGACATGCCGGAAGCCGCCAGGAAAATAACAAAAATCGGGAATTACTACACACCTTCAGCTGAAAAAATTTATTCGCTAAAACCTGACGCTGTTTTCATTCCTGAATCCTCAGTATACGCTCTTGGAGCCGAACTTGAAAAACTGCGTGTAAAAGTCGTAAGAATCCCGCCGGAAAAAAACATTGAGGATATTTTTTCAACAATAAGAATCATAAGTGCGGAAACAGGGAAAAAATCAGAAGGTGAAGCGCTCATTTCCTCACTCAGATCCTTCATTCCGTCAGAATACAAAGGCAGAAGAAAAAAAGTCTATATAGATATTGATTCCGGTCTGTGGACCTGTGGCGGGCTTTCCTATCTTTCAGACATGATAAGACTTGCCGGGGGTGAGAATGTTTTCGCTGATGTGCAGAGAAATTATTTTCAGGCCACATGGGAATCGGTACTGAAATCAGAACCGGATTTTATACTTACGGTTTCCGGCAGTTTCAGCGATTTCAGCAGAAGACCACTGGCGTCAGAACTTCCGGCCATAAAGAACAAAGCGGTAATGGAATTTGACCGTTCGCAGATTACAAGACCAGGTCCACGCGTTTTTCCACTTATTAAGGAAATGGCAGAAATACTCGGCAGCGGGGGAAATGAAAGCAGTAAAAATCCAAAACAGAAAAACAGTCACAAAACGGATAGCATAAGCAGGCATGAAGAAAAGAAATCCTGAACAATATCCCTGTTACAGCGGTTCCGAAGCCACACGTTACGGAACCGCAGCAGAAAACGGCACAGGCAGACACACATCTAAACACATGATACCAAAGATACTTGTATTCTGCATTGTAGCGGCCTGCGCCGTACTTCCGGGGCTTTTTCTTGGACCTGCCGGAACAGATTACAATGTTGTTATACATTTCCGTCTTCCCCGCATTCTGGCCGCATGTATTGCTGGTGCGGCACTCGGACTTTCCGGGACTATATTTCAGGGTGTACTGAAAAATCCGCTTGCGGACCCTTATCTTTTAGGAACTTCAGCCGGAGCCTCAGCAGCCGCAGCATTCTGTTTTCTTACAGGCATTGACCGTGGACTTTTTTTCTTTTTTATTGTCTCTGCCGGTGCATTTGCAGGAACTTTTATTTCTTATTCCCTTGCCGTTTTCTCAGGAAAACTTTCCGATTCCTCACTGGTTCTGTCCGGTGTGGCTGTAAGTGCTTTTCTGTCAGCCATTGTCATGCTTGCGGCAAGCGCCGGAGGGGAAAAAGCCCTGCCGCTGCTTGGTTTTATAATGGGGGGATTCTCTGTCCCTTCCATTAAGGAACTTGCCATAGCTGGCGGCATTCTTGCCGTAGTACTTATTCTGTCTGTTGCAAAATCACGGCAGCTTGATGCTTTTTCACTGGGAGAGGAAAAAGCCTATCATTTAGGTGCAGACCCGGAAAAAGGACGGCTTGTGTTCTTTATTCTTGCCAGCGCAGCTTCGGCAGCTGCGGTGGCACTCTGCGGCACAATAGGTTTTGTCGGTCTTATGACGCCGCATATCATGCGTATGGTGTTTTCACCAATAGCGGGTATTCTGCTGCCGGCTGCCACGGCAGGCGGAGCCGTGCTGTTATGTGCCGCAGATACGGCAGGGCGTACGGTATTTGCGCCACAGGAAATCCCTGCCGGTATATTAATGGCTCTGTGCGGTGCTCCTTTTTTCCTGTGGCTGCTTTTCCGCCAGTCCCATCCTGAAAAAATCAGTATAATTTCAGAAATATCCGATGTGCCAGGATCTTCCATAAAAAGCGGGAAGAGTGGACATAATAACCAGACTGTACAGTCCGTGAATGACAGACAGCCAGCAGATGACAGACAGACCGCTGTATTGCCTGCGGTGACGCCACTGCTGAAAGTCCGTGGGCTTTCTGCAGAAAACGCATCGCGTAAACTTTTCAGTAACCTTGAAATATCCCTTAATCCGGGAGAATTTCTCGGAATACTCGGACCCAACGGTGCTGGAAAATCAACCCTTCTTAAAATTATAAGCGGCTTCATAAAAAACGATGCTGAAATTTTTATTGATGGAATCAGAAGAAATTCCATGACGCCACGGGAACTTGCCGGAAATCTGGCCTGGCTTCCGGGCGAACTTGATACACCATATGATTTTACCGTACTGGATTTTGTAAAAATGGGCTGTTCCGCAGGTTTTTCATATTCTGCCGGTCCTGCACCACTAACGGACTGCGAAAAAGCCATGAATGCCCTTTATACCACAGGAGCCGGAAATCTGGCATACCGTAATCTTAACTCTCTTTCCAGTGGTGAAAGACAGCTTGTCTTTCTCGCGCAGGCACTCGCACAGGGAGCCGGACTTATGCTGCTTGATGAACCTGTATCCCACCTTGATCTTTATTATAAATCATCATTTATAAATCTTGTATTATCCCTCGTCCGCGGAGAAACAGAAAAAAACGGTCTTCTGACTTCACGTGGAAAAAAATATGCAGCTGCCGCTGTTTTTCATGAACCGGCACTTGCCGTAAAATGTGATAAAATCCTGCTTATGGGCCACGGCTGGCATTTCACAGGATCACCGGAAAAGGCACTGACACGGGACAAACTGTCGGAACTTTACGGCATTGAAAAAGATTCCATGCTGCTACAGACTTTTTAAACAATACTCCACAGAAGGATTTCAAATCAAAACCGGCAACAGAATAGGACCTTGGACCTATTTACAACCGGGACCGCAGACCATTGCATATACACAGTCTTTACTATATAATATAGTTATGAAAAAGGCATTCTTCACATTATCTTTATTCTTATCAGCCCTGCTTGCCGTACCGGCGTCTGCTGCCAGAAACCAGGCAAATGCCAAACCTCATTCAGCGGCTGATTCATCAGTAGTCGGTTCCGTTCTTCCCAATTTCCAGATGGACGAGAACTGGCTGGACTTTGTTCAGTCCCC
>CACZRG010000179.1 GCA_902783485.1 uncultured Elusimicrobium sp. | reverse complement strand
TTTCTTTTAGTTCCTTTTTTGCGAAATTTATAAAATCCTCGTCATTCATTGTCCATACTGAATCACCTTCCTGCATGAAATATTCCATGGCTATCCATGTATATCCTTTTTTTCCGCATAGATAGGGAGACCAGTTATTATAAATCTGTATACGGCCTGCCTTTATTCCAGGTTCCTGTATATACAGCCATGTATCGGGAATCATATTATACGGGGTGCGGTATTCTGTCTGATTTTTTATTTTCAACTCTGGCAGTAGTAGGGCGACACAGCTGTAATCCCGGTAAGGCAGCCCGGTGGCTGTTTCTTTTATTTCCTTTAGAGGACCGGGCAGGTCACTGTCAGCGCCTTTTTTATTTATTGCAAGAACAAGATCTTTTACAGGCATTGTAGAAAATACCGCTACCGGGTCTGTTAAAATATCTCCTGACGAAGTTTTTATTTCTTTTATCGTGTCACAGTCAATTATTATACCTGTTACGGCGGAATTATGTATTATCCTGCCACCTTGTTTTATTATTTTATCTGCAAGGATTTTGTACATCTGCCCCGGGCCATATTTAGGGTAATAATAAAAATCGACGTCACCAGCTCTGGTTTTTTCCCTTAATCCGGCCAGGCCTGCAATACTGTTTTTAAGAACACTGAGTATTGAAACTTCCTTAACGCGCTGTGTGCCCCACGTTGGAGAAATTTTTGATGGATGAACCCCCCAGAGTTTTTCGGTATATTTTTCAAAAAAAAAACTGTATAGCGGACGACCGAATCTGTTTATATAGAAATCTTCAAGGGATTTTTCTTCGCGCCTGAATAAAAGTGAACTGATATAACCGGCTGCCGCTTTAAAAGTTAATTTGAAACCCAGATTACGGAAGGTGTCAGGTGTGGCGGCAACAGGATAATCAAAAAATTTTTTTCTAAAAAAAATTCTTGATATTCTGCGGCGGAACATAAAAACATCATTTTCTTTGTCGGGATCAGGACCTCCTGCCGAAAGAGGAATATTCCTGTCGCATATTCTGTCGTCGGCCGCTGGAGCACCCTGAACCGGCAGAATGCTCTTCCAGAAATCCATAACCTCTTTATCGCGTGTGAAAAAACGGTGTCCGCCTAAATCTATCCTGTGTTCCTTATATTTATGTGTGCGTGACAGACCACCGGTATAAGGTGAGGCCTCTATTACAAGTGGTTTATATCCCGACTGGCAAAGCCTGTATGCTGCAGCAAGGCCAGCGGGGCCTGCGCCGATAATTATGATTTCATTATCTGCCATATGTTTTATTATCTGGTTTACACCGTAACCTGTAAAAGAGAAAGTGATGGAAATATTTTTTCAATAATGAAAAACAACAGCACCGGAAACAGATTACCGTAGATAAATAGCCTGCTGGATCGTTTGCTTTTATCTGTAATTTGTTCAGAACTTTTTACTGCGTACGGTTTCAGTAATATTTCCGGTTTATTTCGCTACAAACAGATAAAGTTCTCCAGTAGCTTTCATCGCGGAAGATTCCGCTTCCGCAGCCTTGCCAGCGCCCCAGAAAAGATCCAGTCTGCCAGGTCCACGTATAGCTGAGCCGGTATCGTGTGAGTTTATAAAGCGTGTAAAATTTTTAAAAGTGAGCGGCGCATTTTCTCCGTTATACACAGGACGGCGTGATTTTACGAGACCTGGCAGACCATAGGGTATATATTTAGGGTCAACAGCTATAGAACGTCCCGGAGTAAGTGTTTTACCTATTGCTCCGGTTGCTCCCGGTTCGGTCCTTATGGTAAAGAAAATAAAACGCGGATTGATTTCTATCAGACGTGCCTCACGCGACTGTGGCTGTTTTACAAGATATGAAATGAAATTTTTGAAGGACATTGACTGTATTTCGCCGCAGTCCATAAGCGCGCGCTGCACGCTTCGGAATGGATGGCCGTTGGCGCCTGCAAAACCCACGCGTGTGAAAGAGCCGTCTTCGTAGCGCAGAATGCCGGAACCCTGAATCTGCAGCAGCATCAGCTGTGCCGGGTGTTCCGACCAGGCTATTTCCAGTTTTTCACCGTCAAGAGCACCATTATGTATTTCCTGTGTGGAATAATGACGTATAAATCTGCCGTTGACGTAATGCCCGTAGTCAAAATCCTTTTTTTCTTCCGCCGGGGTTTTTATTAAATCTGCTGGTCTGGCGTAAACAGGAAATATATGTTTTGCTGTTTTTACGCGTGATGCTGGGATTTCAGCTTCATAATATCCGGTAAGTGTGGTTTTGCCGCTTCCGTCGTCCGCTGAGGCTCTGTATATAGTGAAATTTTTCTCTATGGCTTTTTTTAGTTCCACAACAGGCATGTTTTTTTCAATAAGGGAAATTAGCAGTTTCAGTGTTTTGCGCATCTGTGGAGCTTTGTAAGTATCTCCCGCTATTGTTATTTTCGCATAATCAGGCCTTGCGTTCCAGTATTCCAGTGTCGTGTTAAGCGATGTAAGAAGAGATTCTCTGGAAAGGTCATCTTCTGGCAGTGGAAGAACATCTGCGTTCATCTGTGAGACTTCCCTTACAGCCGGTATTTCCGTATCCTGAAATATTCCGGCGGTATCGCTGTCTGTCAGTTTCGGACAACCCTCCGGAATTACTGATATGCCAGAAAATGTTTCTTCGTCGGAAGCAGGGGAAACAGCAGGTATCCGAATATCAGTCAGTTCTGTTTTATGTGGAATGACTGTACTGAACTCTGTAGCAGTGTCTTTGTTTACAAATGAGGGCATGGCAGAAACATCTGTAGCCACAAGAATGAAAAATGTAAAAAAGCTTAACACTAAAAGTCTCATATATATAATATATAAATATATACAGGATTTTACAATATGTCTTTATCCGCTAATTAACGTTGTCCTTAATTATTTATCCTGTCGCAGAACAGTTGCAGTGATATATGCCGGATTATGGAAATAACAAAAAATAAAGAAAGGCCCGTTTAAGGGCCTTTCTTTACTGGATTTCCGCAATTATCTGCTTATGCGTTTTTCCGTCGCCTTGTCGAATACATGCATATTGGCGTAGTTAAAGCGCACTTTTACCTTGTCGCCCGGAGTACGGCCTACCGCATCTGTATTCGCTAATACGCGTGTTTCGCCTATATAGATATACAGATTCTTCCTGTGTCCCAGAAGTTCTGAAACATCAAGTTTTCCTTCAAGGGCTTCAGTAAGTCCTTCTTTTGCCGGAACATCAACAGAAATATCGTCCGGACGAACGCCTACGACTATTTCCTGTCCGTCTTTAACAGTTTTCGGATCAAGCAGGGAAGGTGGAAGCATTATTTTTATGTCATTGCTGATAAATTCTGTTTTTCCGCCTTTTACAGCTGCTTTGCCACGCAGGAAGTTCATTGTGGGGCTGCCTATGAAGCCTGCGACAAACAGATTTGCCGGTTTGGAGTAAACTTCCATGGGAGTTCCTTCCTGCTGAACCTTCCCATTGTACATTACAACAATTCTGTCTGCGAGGGTCATGGCCTCAACCTGATCATGTGTAACATACAGTATTGTCGCATTCAGTCTCTGATGCAGTTTGGCTATTTCCACGCGCATTTCTTCGCGCAGCTTGGCATCAAGGTTTGAAAGAGGTTCGTCGAAAAGAAATACTTTGGGTTTGCGTACTATTGCGCGGCCTATGGCAACGCGCTGTCTCTGTCCACCGGAAAGAGCCTGCGGTTTTCTTGCCAGATACTGGGTAATCTGCAATGTGGCTGCCGCTTCTTTTACACGTGCATCAATGTCTTCCTGCGGAGTTTTCTTGAGCTTAAGTGAGAAACTCATATTCTCTGCAACAGTCATATGCGGGTACAGCGCATAATCCTGGAAAACCATGGCAATATTACGTTTTGAAGGGTGATATTCATTTACACGTTCACCGTCAATCAGAATATCGCCGTCGGTTACTGTTTCAAGCCCTGCCAGCATACGCAGAAGTGTTGATTTTCCGCAGCCTGAAGGTCCTACTATTACGAGGAATTCCTTGTCCTTGATATCTACATTTACCCCGTTGAGAACGGTATTTTCTTTGAATCTCTTAACAATGTTTTTGAATTCTACTGATGCCATAATTTTATCCTTTTACGCTGCCGAGTGTAAGACCGGAAATCAGCCACTTTGATGAATAGAGGAACACGATGAGAACAGGTATCGTTACCAGCATTGAGCCGGCCGCGAACATTCCCCATTGTGTCAGGTACTGCCCCTGCAGTTCAAAAAGACCAAGAGTCCATGTATACTGCTGGGAACTGAAAAGCACAACGCGCGCCACAAGATATTCGTTCCATGCTGTTGTGAAATTGAACAGGAAGGCTATACTCAGCGCAGGTGTTGAGAGGGGGAGGATTATCCGCCAGAATGCTCCTACAGCGGAGGTTCCGTCTACAAGCGCCGCTTCTTCAAGAGAGCGTGGTATAGTGTCATAGTAGCCTTTAAGTATCCATATGCTGAAAGGCAGTGATGATACTGAATAAGCTATGATCATGCCCAGATATGAATTCATAAGGTTCATTTTCATGATCATAAGGAACAGCGGCAGAATAAGCATTCCGGCTGGTATCATCTGGCTGGAAAGAAGAATAATCATGCCGATTTTCTTGCCAGGGAAGCGGAACCGCGAGAAAGCGTATGCCGCAGTTGATGCCAGGGAAACTCCTATGAAGGAAGTAGCTATCGTTATTACGAGCGAATTCCACAGCCAGCGCAGGAAGTTTGTATTCTTCAGCAGGCTTACATAAGCGCTGAATGTAGCCCCGTCAGGAATCAGTGATAAATCCGTTGAGAAAAGCTTATCTCCGGGACGCAGTGATATGGAGAATATCCTGAGCAGCGGATATATGCAGATGAAACAGCAGATTATAATTACAAGATGAATAAGGAATATCTTTATTTTTTCTCTGCGTTCAAGAGATTTCCTGTTTTTTTCATACTGCGCCTTCAGGAAAGGCATAAGCATTCCACGCAGCTGATCCAGGGATTCTTTTGTCTTTTCGTATTTTTCGCTAAGCTCTTCGGGAGACATGGCAGAAGTTTTTTTGTTATCAATCATAATCAATCCTCCTTTGCCGCATCAAGCCCGTGCAGATAGAACACGGATATGCTGAAGAGCAATATAAATATAACAATTGCAAAGGCGGCGGAATAACTATAACGGTTGTATGTGAATGCTGCCTTATACATTGCGGAAACAAGAATGTCTGCTTTTTCCGTGCCGCCGGCCTGGCCTGTTACCAGATATATAACATTAATATTATTGAACGTCCATATTGTGCCAAGGGTTATGGCAGGCATTGCCACAGGCTTTACCAGCGGTAGTGTTATATACCGCAGTTTCTGGAAATATGTGGCTCCATCAATGTCCGCAGCGTCATAATATGATTTGGATATGGACTGCAGGCCACCCAGTATTACAACCATCATAAAAGGAATTCCCAGCCATACATTTATTATTGTACAGGTGGTAAGCGGGTAGTTTGAAAGCCACTGAACCGGCCCTATTCCTATGTTTGCCAGTGCCGGCCACCATTCCACCAGTCTGTTGAGCAGAATGTTTACAAAACCATTTTCAGCATGAAATTCGCCACGCATGGCGAGCACGGCCACAACCTGTGGCATGGCCCATGGAATGACAAGAAGTGTTCTGTAAATGCCTTTGCCTTTAATGTTGTTATTGAGCAGTAAGGCAAGGGCGAAACCTCCCAATACATGGAAGAAAACATTTGTGAATGTCCACAGGAATGTTCTCCACAGCAGCATCCAGATTGAAACATCATTCAGCGGTGAGGTTGTGAATACATTGACATACTGCTTGAACCATACGAATGGAATCTGGCCCGTTTCCTTCCAGGCCATTATTGTTGTAAGTTTCAGGTCGTGGAAAGACAGGTAGAATTCAAATACGAACGGATATACCAGCAGTAATGCAAGTCCGACGAAAGCCGTCGCTATCAGCATATAAGGCACCGTGTGCTGTCCTTTGACTATATAACGGAAGAAAGCAGCGATAAGGCCTTCTGCAAGCAGGAAATATAACCAGAGGGCGAAAGTGTGTCCTCCAAGCATATTTCCGAATATTCCCCAGAAAAGGAGAGGAACAACGGAAAGCAGTACAGGGAAGAACCATTTTCTGTCATAAAACCTGAAATGTGTATAGAAATAGCCTTCCAGTACTCCGACTCCCGCTACTATAAGCAGCAGGAACCAGCCTACTTCATATAGAGATTTAAGTAATTCCATATTAAGTAATCCTTATCTGTTCTGTTCTTCGATTCTTTTTTCGGATACTTCCTGCATTCTTCTCACAGCAGTATCCGTGTCCATTCGGTTCGCCATGGCTTCACCAAGGTAATTTCTCATGGCATCCCATACAGCGCGTATTTCCGTAGCCATGGGAGTGGGTTTTCCTTTTTCAATCTGCTTAAGTGACATGACGGCGGCGCTGTCTGAAAGTACCTCTTTTGATCTGCCTGCTTTTTTGAGAGCCGGCAGTCTGGAAAGCTCTTTGAACTGGCGTATCTGATTTTCTTCGCTTACATAAAAATTAATGAGTTTTTTCAGAAGTTCTGTTTTTTCAGTTCCCAGACCTTTGCTTATCATAAAGTATTTTCCGCTTACCATCGGTGCCGGCCACAGACCTGTCTCCGAGTTCTGTGGCATAATGGTCAGACCAAAGTTCTTACCGAAATGCTTCTGATATGATGAAAGTGCCCAGTCTCCGTTGATGATAAAGGCTATTTTCTCTTCCTTGAAAAGCGAATCCATACAGTTGTAATCACATTCCATAGGAATGAATTTTTTATCATACTTAAGGTCGTGATAGAAATTTACCGTGTCTTTTACAGCTTTTGTATTAAGCGTGGGAGTGCGGTTATCTATGGGCCAGCCACCGAAACTGGCTATCCACGGCACCATCCAGAACGGCTCGCCGGAATCAAATGCCATGCAGTATTTTAGATTCAGTTTTTTCGCGGTGGTCGCGCAGTAATGCATCAGTTCATTTGTGTTTTTTGGCGCGGACGGAACCAGCTTTTTATTGTAAAACATCATAAGGTGATTGCCGTTTGTAACAGGTACACCCCATGTGTGACCTTCAAGGCTTACCGAATCAACGCTTGCCTTGTTAAAAAGGCTGAAATCAAATTCTTTTTCCAGCGGGATTATGAAGCCGGATACCGCATACAGACCTGCAGTATCAGACGGGGAGAGTATAAGGTCCGGAGGAACACCGGCGAGCGAAGCCGCCTGAAACTGCGAGCGCAGATCTTCAGGACCGTAATGTGTTCTTGTTATTACAAGATCTTCATTTCCTGGCAGTTTTTTGAATGCGTCCAGGACAGAGTCCATATACGGAGCCACCTGTGCATCATCCATTTCCCATATAACTATTTTTCTTGAGTTGTCCGCCGCGGGACGGCTGCATGCTGTAGCTAACAGCGCTGCGGCAAGTATAAGAATTTTCTTCACAGTAAGCCTCTTTTTATTTTTTTAACAACTGCGTCGGGGCCATCTTGAAACTGGAAACCGCCGAGAGCAGTGTGAAAAGTATTGAAAGTTTTATGGCCGACCACCATGATATGGTTTCGGCTATCAGGTCGCCTTTTACCGAGTTCGGAAACAGATCAGGAATGGTCCATGCCCAGAACAGTTTGACAAGTATTACACCGATACAGAAAAAAAGCAGTTTTTTCAGATTCATTTCATGTGTCAGGTGATAAAGGCCTACTAAAACTGAAATAAACAGTGAAAGTTTGAGTGCAGCTCCCCATGAAATTGTAGCGGCAACCAGTTTCATGTCAGGATTTGCTGCAAGGGGAAAAAGTGCCGGGATGGTCCAGCCCCAGAACCATTTTATAAGGAAAATACCGAAGACAAAAACTGCAGCCACAAGTATTACAACTGGTGGAAGTCCAAGGCACAGAATATTGCGAATTTTCATTATAAATACTTTGTACTAATTATTACACCGTAAAGGCAAGTTTTATAATGAAGATATAAACTGTTTTGTTCAAAATACTATAATTTAAATTGTATGCATGCAACTGAATATAACAAGAAAATATACTGGGACAGCCGTGCAGCATCATATCCACGTCCGTTTGACCCCTCCATAATACGAAAAACAAGAAAACGCCTTAAGGAATTGCGCGATGCAGGCATAGTATTCAGAAACAAGGATTTTCTGGATATAGGCTGTGGCAGCGGCATTTATTCACTTGCTCTTCATCATAGCTGCCGCACTGTCACAGGCATAGATTCTTCTGATGCCATGCTTGAAAATTTCAGGACTGAAGCGGTTTCGCGGCATATATTGAATGCCTCGTGCATAAACGCTGAATGGGGCCAGGTACCTGAATCTGAAATCTATAAAAAATTTGATATAGTCCTTGCTTCAATGACAGCTGCTGTACAGACATATGAAGAAGTGTTAAAAATGGAAACAGCTGCGAGGGAATGGTGTGTTTATATAGGCTGGGCTGGGGAAAGACATAATGCCCTGCTTGAAAAAATATATGAACATCACGGTGTGCAATATCTGCCGCCTCCTGGCGCTGAAAATATAACTTCAGCACTGGACAGAGCCGGACACAGATATGAGATAAGATTCCTTTATGACGCCTGGTTTAAGATAAAGACCGTTGATGATACATTGGCAGATCTTACGGTAAATATAAAAGTGAATGATGGCGTTTTTGACGAGGAATGGACCAGAAAATTTCTTGAAAGCAAAGCGGTGAACGGAATGGTACGGCAGAAAACCAGAGTGCGCAAAGCTGTTATAATATGGACACCGAGGTAAATGTTATTGGGATTCTGATGTTTTTGCTTTTTGATTATCTAAATAACTATAATCTATCTCTGAAATTATAGTTGTTATTCCATCCTTATTTGGATTTGATCTGTGGATTTCTTTAAGATATTTTGAAGTAAATTCTTTCACATTTTTATATTTTTCGGATGTTTTTATACGATAATCAGTAATTTCTGAAAATATCGGATATTTGATTCTGTTAGACAAAAAATGAGTGAATCCTTTTTCATGCAAAAAATTTAGCATTTTTTCTGGGGAATCTTCTGGAGAGAACATAATTTCAAAAAAATTTTTATCAAAAACAGAAGTGGTGTAATGTCTTTTTTTTAAGAAGGCAGATCTTCCTAAATAATCCTCGTTTATTATGTAGCAGTTTTCCGGTAGATTTTCATTTATAAACTTTGCATATAGATAAAAGTCCCCATGCTCAGTCTGGACAAGATAACCTTCGTGAGTTTTTTTCCCTTTTATAATGGAAAAATCAGCCACTGAGAAAGCTGGCATCCAAGCGATAAAAAGCATAATGACAAAAATCCTTTTCAAAATAAAATTTCTTTCAATGAATTGTTTTGCGCAATGGTTTGCAAACATAGCAAAGACGATATATGTTGGCAGAAAAAATCTTGCCATAGTAAATGAGTGAATCTGCAGAATTAAAGATGAAAGTGCGAAAAAAAGTAAGAAAATATGTTTTTTTCTAAGTTTGAACTTGTTGAAAACAAGGAATCCGCAAATCAATAATATCATAGGGGATACGAAATGGTTGTTTATATGTTCCAAAAAGAAGATTCCTGTCAGATTTTTTAAAGGCATAAGGCTTGTACCAGCATAAAAATTTGCAAATTTGTTAAAAAGATATAAAAAAAATGAGTCATAATTGTCAGAAACACCGAATAATCCGGTAAGGAAAGGGAAAAAAGGGTTTCCCCTGTAAATATGGTTTTTTACAAGCCATGGAATGACCAGCACGGAAGCTACTGCGATGAACAATGCCATTTCAGCAACAGCTTTTTTTGCCATGTCTTTCTGTATTTTCCCTTGATTATATGAGTCCCTGTAATACATTATTGCCATAATAGGTATTACCATTAATATTGACGTGGCTTTTACTGCCATTGCCGCCCCGGCGAATATTGCGGACATGACGACCATGTTCGTTCTCTGTGTCTTTAAATTCTCAAAAGATTTCTTGCAATGAGGTATTTTTAATGCGGTGGCAAGGGAAGCCAATGAGAACATTATCATCATTGAATCAGATCTTGTTGTGAATGCAAGACCATTGTATTGATAAGTGAGGCATATCAATGCCAACCCCATTATTGCTGTTTTTATGCCGAAATACTTCTTGCCTAAATAAAATGCCATTCCCAATGT
>CACZRG010000178.1 GCA_902783485.1 uncultured Elusimicrobium sp. | reverse complement strand
TCCTCACGGTACTGTTCAAGAAACACATCGCTTACAGTCACCATTCTTATGTTTTTTTTAAGTACTGTGGCCGCATCAACAGTTCCCAATGCGTTAAGACTCAGGGCAGGATAAAGTATCCCGGCTTTCAGGGCCTTTTCATAATCGGCATATGAAAATACTTCAACGATAAGTCTTTTTGTGAATTTAAAATTTTTGATTATTCCCTTGAAATCACGTATTTTGTCAGTAACAAGAACCGCCCCGCTGTTGCGTTCGAAAAAATCATTTATGGTAAAAACATCCATCGGCGTATATTTGCCGTAGATTTTCTGTTCCAGGAATTTCTGCGGTGGCATTGCTTTTCCGTTTTTCTCATTACCGGTTATCCCGCGGAAATAATCCCAGTCATGCAGTGCCGCTATTTCACCGTCCGAGGTTTTGTCAAGGTCAAGTTCTATCATTGTAAAGCCGTTTTTTACGGCTTTATCTATACTTTCCCTGCTGTTTGTGTACACAGCACCGTTTATGGCCCCTCCGGCATGTGCTATTAAAAAGCGGGGGTCTGCAAGAACATTTTCCGAGGGACGCTGATTATAGAAAACCGTAGGCTCAATTCCCCTGTTTACAAACGGGTACGCTATTTCACAGCATATAACAGGCACAAGCAGTGCCAGCGCTGCGCCTTTCAGCGGTTTAGGGGCCGGAATCTGATTGGCCACTTCCTCATCTGTACGGTACATATGCAGAATATTAAGCAGAATAAAAGTCAGAACAGCCGGCAGAACAGCCAGAACTGCAATAATCAGCGGTTCTTTCAGCATGGTTTCTATAAAAGAGGCTTTCACAGCCGGATCTGTGCCATTCAGGGGATTCCTGATGAAAAAAACAAGCTGTTCTATGGAAACTTCTCCAAAGCGGTCATGCAGCCATAACGGCAGCCTGAGCAGAACGAATGCTGAAAACACGGCACCAGCAGTCATAATAAACAGATTTCCTTCGTAAAGCCATGTTCTTATGTGCTGCCACATTCTCATAATATATATTTTATAAATTATTTTTTCTTAAAAAAATAATTATGTAAAATGTAGTTATTATGGCAGGAACACTGGAATTAAAAGACGTAGCTAACAAAATAGAAGAGCTTTCGGCCCGCTTTGCCGAAACAGCAAGGGTATTCGATCTTGAGGCCAAACGCGCTTCCGTTAGGGAAAAAGAAGCCATGGCAGCAGCAGACGATTTCTGGAATGATACGGAAAAGGCGCAGCAGCATCTGAAGGCGCTCAATGAGATAAAAAAGAATGTGGAACTGCTTGACGGGATAAATCAGGAACTTGAAGACCAGAAAGTACTTTTCGAACTTGCCCGCGATGCTGATGATACCGCGGAACTGCCGGGAATAATGTCTGCGCTTGAAAATGTTGATAAAAAACTTACGGATCTGGATTTTGAACTTAAACTTTCCGGTGAACTGGACCATTGCGATGCCATATTGAGCATACATGCCGGCGCGGGCGGAACGGAGGCCTGCGACTGGGCGGATATGCTGCTCAGAATGTACAACCGCTGGGCCGAGGCCAAAGGTTTCAATTTTACCATTACCGATATACTTGCCGGCGAGGAAGCCGGGGTACGCAATGTAAGCGTATTCATACGTGGCCGTTATGCCTATGGCTATCTTAAAAGTGAAATAGGCGTGCACCGCCTTGTGCGAATATCGCCTTTTGACGCAAATAAGCGCCGCCATACCTCATTTGCCTCCGTTGATGTTCTTGCGGATATTGATGAACATATTGAGATAAAGATTGAGGATAAGGACATAGAAATGGATACATACCGCTCAAGCGGCGCAGGCGGACAGAATGTGAACAAGGTAGAAACTGCCGTAAGGCTTACGCATAAACCCACCGGCATAGTTGTAGCCTGCCAGATTGAGCGCAGCCAGCTCAAGAACAGGGAAACTGCCATGAAAATGCTCAAGGCGCGCCTGTATGAAATGGAAATGGACAAAAAGCGTGCCGAAATGGAAAAACATTATGATGCCAAAGGTGCCATAGGCTGGGGCCATCAGATACGCTCCTATGTGTTCATGCCTTATCAGCTTGTGAAGGATCTTCGCACAGGCCATGAGACATCGCAGATTTCTGCCGTAATGGACGGTGATCTTGACCCGTTTATGAAATCTTATCTTTCATGGGTGGCTTCCGGAAGAAAGAAGATAGTGGAAGATACGGAGGACTGATACAGGTATGTTTCTGTTTTTTGTTTCTGCCCTTCTGCTGGTTTCAGGATATTTTTTATACGGCGCTTTTGTTGAAAAAGTTATAGGCATTGATCCGGGAAGAAAAACGCCTGCCGTTGCAAACCCGGACGGGGTGGACTTCGTCCCCATGCCTCCGCTGAAAGTATTTCTTGTGCAGTTCCTGAACATAGCTGGTTTAGGCCCCATATTCGGTGCGGTTCTGGGCATAATTTACGGCCCTGTTTGTCTGCTGTGGATAGTTTTTGGCTCAATTTTCGCAGGCGCAGTGCACGATTTCCTGAGCGGAATGTTCTCTGTGCGCATGAACGGACGCGGCATAATGGATCTTGTGTCAGAAGTTTTCGGCAGGAAAAGCAGAAATGCGCTGATGATATTCCTTTTCATTTTCCTTATACTGGTAGGTGCCGTGTTTGCGGTCAACCCGGCCAAAATGCTGGCAAATCTTACGCCTGTGTCATTTGCGTGGTGGCTTACAGTTATTTTCGGTTATTATTTCATAGCCACCATGTTTTCGGTGGATAAAATCATAGGCAGGGTTTATCCTTATTTTGCCGTGCTGCTGCTGGTTATGTCGGTGTGGATGCTCATAAGGCTGTGCTTTCTGCCGCAGCCCTGGTATCCGCAGATTACATTCGCTAATCTGCATCCAGCCGGTCAGCCTGTTTTACCGCTGCTGTTCATAATGGTTGCCTGCGGCGCGCTGAGCGGCTTTCATGCTACCCAGTCGCCTATGATGGCGCGCTGCCTTACCAATGAAAAATATGGCCGTCCCTGTTTTTACGGGGCCATGATACTTGAAGGCCTGCTTGCTCTTATGTGGGCCACTTTCGGCATGGCGTTTTACCAGAACCCTGATGCCATAGCGGCAGCTGTAAAGACTGCGGGCCAGGCAGGCGCGGTAGGGCAGATAAGCACAGGACTTCTTGGCCGGGCGGGCGGTTTCCTTACGGTGCTTGCCGTGGTTGTGCTGGCTGTCACTTCCGGCGACACTGCTTTCCGTTCCCTGCGCCTTAATGTGGCGGATTTCTTCAACATAAGCCAGAAGAACAGGAAGAACCGCCTTATGATAAGCAGCATAATTTTTGCCTGCGGCATTGCCCTTTCCCTTACGGACACCACAAAACTCTGGATGTATTTCGGCTGGGCCAATCAGACGCTTGCCTGCATAACCTTGTGGACTTTCAGCGTGTTTATGCGCAGGAAAGGCATTAATTACTGGATAACGCTTGTTCCGGCTGTTTTCATGACCGTTGTATGCGGTTCGTATATACTTTATGACAAAATAGGTTTTGGTTTGGGGATAAATGCCTCCATAACCGGCGGAATGATAATATCGGCAGTAATTACAGCGCTTTATTTTATCTTTACGAAGAAAACGGCTTTGCCGGAAGCAAAACACTGAAAATTCTTTTTATGGTTTTCAGTTATTCCGTTAAAACATATTCTCATTGCAGTTGAACATAGATAAATGGAAAATATATCAGTTGCTTTTTTTCTTACTTTTATTGCCGGCATGGCAACCTCACTTGGGGCAGTAGTGCCTTTTTTTATCCGTTCAAACGGCAAAAAAATACTTTCGCTGGTCATGGGATTTTCCGCCGGTGTGCTTATTTACCTTGCGCTGGCAGGGCTTCTGCATGAATCGCATGAAAGCCTTGAAGCGGTTTACGGCGCTGAAAAAGGCGGGCTGGTTTCAGTTGCCGCTTTCTTCGCCGGTATACTGCTTATATCCATAGCGGATCATTTTTCCGGCAGCTGTCACAGTTTTCATCATTCACATAAACATCATGAGGGTGAAAAGCATGGCAGTGAAGCGCACATGGAAAGACATTCCTATAATGAAAAACTGCTGCGCACAGGCCTGTTTACGGCAATAACACTTTCAATACATAATCTGCCGGAAGGTTTCGCAATATTCATGTCGGCGCTTAAGGAACCTGCCATGGCTGTTCCCATGACAATAGCTGTAGCTGTGCACAATGTGCCTGTCGGCATAGCCATAGCCATGCCTGTTTTCTTCGCCACGCGCAGGAAAAGAAAAGCATTTCTTTACGCTTTCCTTACCGGTCTTACGGAACTTTTAGGAGCGGTGCTTGGTTATCTTGTGTTTGCCCCATATTTAAGCGAAAAACTTTTCGGAATAGTTTTTGCCGTGGCCGCAGGAATTATGATTTTTCTGTCCTTTGACGAGCTTCTGCCGGTATCAAGGGAATACGGGGATCAGCATACATCTCTTTACGGCCTGCTTGCCGGAATGGCGGTTATGGCTGTAAC
>CACZRG010000177.1 GCA_902783485.1 uncultured Elusimicrobium sp. | reverse complement strand
CACGTCTGAGTATAAGACCCTTTTTTACTTCTGGTGCCGCTGTTCTGGCTTTTTCCTCTGGTTTGTAGACCTCCTGATCTTTTATTTCAGGAAGAACTTTTATTATCCTGTCTAAAAGTTTATTGAGTCCTTTAGAGGCTGCCGAGGAAATAAGGAAAACATCGCGTTTTTTATAACGTGCCTTCAGTTTTTTGTATACATCTTCAGCTCCGGGAATATCAGCCTTTGTCACCACTATGATTATTTTCTTCTTTGCGAGAAGAGGACTGAAACTCTTAAGTTCATTTTCAATAATCTTTACGGCATCAACCGGGGCAATTCCCTGGAATCCCTGCGGATCCACCAGGTGAACAAGCAGCTTTGTTCTGAGTATATGTCTCAGAAATACATCTCCCAGCCCTTTCCCGTCATGCGCACCCTCTATAAGACCGGGAATATCCGCTATGGCGAAAGTTTTGTTCTTGTGCGAAACCATGCCTATATTCGGAGATATTGTGGTGAAAGGATAATCGGCTATTTTGGGTTTTGCCGCTGAAATGACGGAAAGCAGTGTTGATTTGCCGGCATTTGGAAAACCTATAAGCCCCACATCAGCCAGTATGCTGAGTTCGAGTATAACTTCAAAGGATTCCCCGGGTTCGCCTTTTTCGGATATACGGGGCGCTGTGTTGAACTGTGTTTTAAAGGCAGTATTTCCACGTCCTCCGCGCCCGCCTTTTGCTGCAAGAAAACGCTGGCCGTCTTCTTTAAGGTCGGCTATTATCTTTCCATCTCTTTTTACAACTGTACCTACTGGAACATAAACTGTTTTGTCTTCGCTTTTTGCCCCGTCGCGTTTATTGCCTCCGCCCGGAGAGGCGTTCGGAACTGTAATGTGGGGGTGGAAGGCGACTTCGGAAAGAGTGGTGACATTTGATGTTGCTTCAAACCAGATGTCTCCGCCTTTGCCGCCATGGCCGCCGTCCGGTCCCCCGAAAGGTATAAATTTTTCCCTGCGGAATGACGCGGCTCCGTCTCCGCCGTCTCCTGCCTTAAGGTATACGCGGCAGGCATCGATAAATTCTGCCGATGTTCTTGAGTATTCATTCATAAAGCCCCCTTTTTTATTCCGTCCTCTGTTTCAGTTGCACGTCTATGCACAATATAAGCCGGAAGTGCGGAATATGTCAGTTCAGCATTGACGTTTTTACATGCTCAGAATAAAAAACAAAAAATTCCCGATCAGCGGGGCAGCCGTTCGGGAATTTTAGTGTTGTGTCAGTCAGCGAAAATTATTTCGCCTCGGCAGGATAAACGCTGACCATTTTTTTGCCGCGTTTCGCCCACTCAAATTTTACAACGCCGTCTATTTTTGTGTAAAGCGTGTCATCGGAACCGATGCCGACGTTTGCGCCGGGGAGGAAAACTGTGCCGCGCTGGCGGACAAGAACTTCTCCGGCTTTAACAGACTGCATTCCGAATCTTTTAACTCCCAGACGCTGGCCAGGGCTGTTACGGCCATTTGTGCTGGAACTTTGTGCTTTGGTATGAGCCATTTTACTAACCTCTGTTTATTATTCTGCCGGCCGCTTGCGCGGAGAATGCTCCGCGCGGAAAGCCGGTCAAAGACCAGAAAACTTAGGCGATTGCCTTTACCTTTATTTCGGTAAGTTCCTGGCGACTGCCCGATGCTTTTTCGTAAGCTTTCTTGGTTTTCTTTCTGAAAACTATGATTTTCGGGCCTCTAAGGTGACGTACGACCTCGGCTGTTACTTTCGCTTCGGTCTTTCCGGCTTCACTGCTGTCTTCAGAGGCGCTCCAGAGGGCTTTGAAATTTACTTCTTCGCCTTCTTTTGCACTGATTCTGTCGACATGAAGGATTTCTCCGGGGGTCACCCAGTACTGTTTTCCGCCTGTTTCAATTATTGCGTACATAATAGTTATATGATACAAAAAAATGTCCTTTTAATCAATGTTTATCAGCCTGCGCGAATTAACGTTGCAGGTGCAACGGGACAGGATGTGTCGCTTTAAACGGTTAAGTACAGCGTTAATCTGCGCTGTGTACTGCCTGTTCCGCTTTTTGACTGTTAATGCGCTCTTTCAGCGCGGCGGCATATTTCTGCGGTATTTCCTGACTTATAATATTGTATATCATTTCTGCTTTTTCAATATCGCCCGAGGCAATGCAGACAATACCATAATTATACATCTGCTGTATATCCATATGTGGCTTTCCAGTTTTGTTTTTTATCTGTTCTGCCTCAGAGTATGCTTCCATGGCTTTTTTGAGGTTGTCATTGTCATTATTTATCTGCCATCTGTCAAAATAGGCGTCCCCTGTTAAGGCAAGCGCATTATCGCAGTATTCCTGTCTTTCGGCTACTTTTGTCCAGAATGAGGCTTTGTCCCTGAATACAGGCATATAGCAGAAACTTACAACCGCTGAAATTGCGAGAACTGCAAAACCGGCAGGCATGAAATACGTTCTGCATTTCTTATTGCATATAGGTATCATAATCTGGGACATCGCGACCAGAAGTCCGGCATAAGGAAGGTAATATCTGTGCTCAAGCCAGTAAGCCCTGCCGGGAATAACAGGTTTTTCTGAAAGAAAAGTTGTCGCTCCGAACATAAAGAAAAGTGACAGTCCGAAGACTATTATTGAGGAATTTTCCCTCTCGGAAACAAAAAAGTAAAAAATCAGAATTACAGCCGGAATTATAAAAGCGTAACCTATACTTATTTCATGCAGTTCGTATGCTGGTTCCGGAAGAAAAGGAAAAAACATTTTACCGAAAAGGTGCGGAATATAAAGTGATGAATTGAAAAAAGCTGCTACCTGTATTTCCCCGCTGAAAGGCCTTGCGGCTGCCCGCATGAAATACCATACAAGAAAAGCAGGAAGTACAGCAGCGAAAGCAAGCAGTATTTTCCGTCTGTAGTCGCTCTGCATTGATTTTTCATTGTCAAGACACCATACAAGCCATGGCACAGCAATAATGAGCATTGATGCGTTTTCTTTTGTAAACATTGCGGCAAGAGAAAACAGAAAAACAGCGGCAAGATATTTCTTTGATTCCGACTCAGTAAAAAGCGTGGTGAAATAAAAAGATGTAAGCACGAATATGGCCAGCAGGGAATCATTCCTTCCCGGAATCCATGCCGCACCTGAAACAAGAAGCGGGCAGAACATATAAAGAAAAGTCAGGAAAATACGTGGATTCCGCGGACATATTTCTTTGAGGAACAGGTAAAGCGAGAATGCTGCCAGTATATGGAGCAGCAGATTTGTCAGGTGAAAATAAAAATATGTGCCTTCGCCTGCCGTAAAATCCCATAGAAAGCTGAGAAGAAGTACAGGCCTGTAGAAAGCACTTGCTTCTGGAAATAATGTTGTGGTAAAAAATTGAGAAATATTTGAAGGACTGGAAAGCAGGGGCTTGTACTGGGTCAGCAGTGCGTAATCGTCCAGAAATGTTATTCCATATCCGAGACATTTCCAGAAAAACAGAAAACCGGCTGCCAAAAGAGCTGCCAGCATAAAAAAACTTTCCAGGTGAAATCTGGTTATAAATTCCGGCAGTGGAAAATCATGTTTTCCTGACATTGACATAATGTTTGTCCTCCCGGACCGGTGCCGCATATTTATGCGTTCCTGTCACAATTTTATATAAAAGAAAGTATAATATTTTTTTTGTAAAATTAAAATATGCCGGACCAGATAAGAAATTCCAGTTTTCAGAAAGAATTCGGCGGCTTTGAAAAACTCATGCCGTTTCGTGTCCGCAATATTCTGCTGGCCGCATCTCTTTACGACTCATTTCTTCTTGCAGATGATGAAAATCTTAACGAGGCTCTTTTCGGCTATTCTGAAAACGCGGCAGACGGACTTCCTAAAATAACAAGGGTATCATCGGCAGATGAAGCCCTGAAGCAGCTCCGTTTGGAAAAATATGACCTTGTAATATCCATGCTGCAGCCTGAAGACGCAGGATTTGCCTGTTTTTTCAGAGATATAAAGACCATTTCTCCCGGTATTCCTGCGGTACTGCTGGCTTTTAATGTCCGCGAGGCCAGAACTTTTCCTGAGGAAGTAAAAAAACTTGCTGACGGAATTTTTCTCTGGAACGGGGACACGCGCATTTTCTCAGCTATTATAAACGTTATAGAAGATGCAAGGAATTTCGACAGCGATTCCCGCACCGGTGTACAGGCGGTGCTGCTTATAGAGGATAATGTAAAATTCTATTCCTCCTACCTTCCTGTTATTTATACGGAACTGCTTGAGCAGACCAGGCTTGTTATGGCCGGTGAGCTGAATCCGGCAAAAAAACATCTAAGGCTTAAAGCGCGGCCCAGAATTCTTTTCTGTAGCGATTATGAGACTGCCCTTGCACTTTATGGCAGATTCAGAAACAATCTGCTTGGGGTCATAACCGATATAGAATATCCATGCGCCGGTCATGAGAATCCGCGTGCCGGTCTTGATCTGGCCCGGATAATTAAAAGCACAAATCCTGATATGCCGGTGCTGCTGCAGTCCTCAAACCCGGCTCATGCGGCAGAAGCAGCCGCACTGAACGCTTCATTTATGAGCAAGAATGCGCCGGATATTTCCGGGCAGCTGCGCTGTTTTATAAGAAATTACTTTGGTTTCGGTGACTTTGTTTTTCATTCCCCGGATGGACGTGAAATAGCCCGTGCCGAGGATCTTCCGGCCATGATAAGACAGCTTCGCAAAGTACCACTGGAATCCATAATGTTTCATTCCGTAAGGAATCATTTTTCCAAATGGCTGCTGGCGCGTACAGAATTCGAGATAGCCTACCGTATAAGGCCACAGCAGACTTCCGAATTCGATAATTCCCCGGAAAAGATCCGCGATTACCTTATAGAGACCCTTTACCGGTTTATGTATGAAACGCGGCAGGGAAACATACTAAGATTTGACCGCAGATATTATGAGCATACTGCACCTTTTGTCAAAATAGGAAATGGTTCAATAGGCGGCAAGGCCCGTGGTCTTGCATTTGTGGCTTTCCTGCTTAGCAGAAAGCTTATTTCCGGCTCCTGGGGAAACAATAATACAGTTTCCATACCTAATACTGTAGTTATAGCCACAGATGTTTTTGATTTTTTCATGGAGCAGAATTCCATAGACAGAAAACTTGCTTCCGCACGCTGCGATGCCGATGTGGAAAAGATTTTCCTTGAGTCCAGACTGCCTGAATATCTTATGAAGGATCTGGAAGTAGTAGTCAGCAAGATAGACGGACCGCTGGCGGTACGCTCGTCTTCGCTGCTGGAAGATTCACGTACGCAGCCTTTTGCCGGTGTCTATAAAACATTCATGCTGCCTAACAGTTCTCCTGACCGCCGTGTGAGACTGTCTGAGCTGGAAAAAGCCGTGAAACTTGTGTATGCCTCGGTTTTTTCAGAAGAGGCTGTTTCATACAGAAAATTCAATCCTTTTATTATAGATGATGAGAAAATGGCTGTAGTGATTCAGAAGGTTGTAGGGCGTAAACGTCCTTCCGGATATTTTTATCCTGCCTTTGCCGGTGTGCTGCAGTCATATAATTATTATCCTGTTCCTCCTCTCAAAGCAGATGAACCTGTTGCAAATATAGGT
>CACZRG010000176.1 GCA_902783485.1 uncultured Elusimicrobium sp. | reverse complement strand
GGGCGCACTTATAAACGGAATGGCCCTGCACGGCGGATTGATTCCATTTGGTGCCACATTCCTGGTATTTTCAGACTATGTACGCCCGGCCATACGCCTGGCTGCCATGATGCAGATTCCCTCCATCTTCCTTTTCACTCATGACAGCATCGGTGTCGGAGAGGATGGTCCTACTCATCAGCCTATAGAACATCTGATGAGCCTGCGCCTGATACCAGGGCTTACAGTGCTCCGCCCCGCAGATGCCTGGGAAACACTTTACGCATGGGAAGCCGCCATACGCAGCGGAAAGCCCGTATGTATGGCACTTTCCCGCCAGAAACTGCCACTGCTAACCGGATACCGCGCACAAATCTCGGAGGGAGTCAAAAAGGGTGCTTATGTGCTTTATACATCAAAAATGCCATCGCAGATTGAACTGGTCGGTACAGGCAGCGAGGTTCACATGCTCTTCGAGGCAGCAGGGATTCTTGAGAAAAAAGGTATAGGCGTAAGAATAATCTCAGCGCCCTCACTTGAACTTTTCAATGAACAGAGCGCTGAATATCAGAACACAGTACTTATTCCGAATCTGCCGAAAATTTCAGTTGAGGCTGGCAGGACAACAGGCTGGCATGATTTCCTCGGCAGCTATTCGGATTCCGTAGGAATTGACAGATACGGTGCTTCCGGGCCGGCCGGAAAGGTTTACACGGAATTAGGTGTAACCGCAGAAAAAATAGCAGAAAAAGCCGAAGCACTGCTCAAAGCTGCGTAAAACAGAAACACATGGTTAAAACCGCCGCCTTTCAATAACAGGCGGCGGCTTTTTTATTACAGTCAATAATATTGAATACCGATATGAAAACTGCAGATGTACAGAATAAAAAGAATGACAACGGACAGGATACACTGGAAACAGACACTCTTATAATAGGCGGAGGACTTGCCGGGCTTGCAGCCGGTTATGCACTCGAAGGAAAGATTCCGTATATTATCGCGGAAAAAGAATGTTTTCCAGGAGGACTTTCAGCCACACTGAAGAGAAACGGCTACTCATTTGATTTCTCCGGACATCTGCTGCATCTGCGCTGGCCGCAGACAAAAGCCTTAATACTTAAACTGCTCGCAGGAAACTTCAATACTCTTGCAAGAGATGCACGGGTATATATGCTCGGCAGACAGCTGCCTTTTCCTTTTCAGGCGAATCTGAAAAAACTGCCGGAAAAAGTGCGTTCCGAATGTATAAGGGAATTCCTGAAAGCCGCAGATGCTGCGGAAGGAAAAACACGGGGGAAAAAAGACAGCTGTTCCGTGCCGGACACGGATTTCTATTCGGGCTGGGCTGAAAGAACATTCGGAAAAGGAATATGCAGGCATTTCATGCTGCCATATAATTTCAAGCTGCTGCAATACCCGCTGAACCTTGTAACCACGGAGTGGTGTGCGCCATTTATACCAGTGCCGGACCGGAATGAAGTTCTGCAGGGTGCATACGGAACCGGTGGAAGAAAATTTGGTTACAATACTTCTTTTATTGACCCGCTCAGAGGCGGCATAGGAGCACTTGCGGAAAAATTTGCAGAAAATCTCAAAGGGCTGCATACCGGAATGGAAGTAGTGTCAGTAAATACCAAAACACATACGGCACTTCTTAAAGATTCCCGCAGAATAAAATTCAGACATCTGATAAACACATCCCCGCTGAATTTCTTTATATCCATTCAGGAAAACACACCGGAAAATATAAAAAAGGCGGCATCCCTGCTTAAAAGCAATACAGTTTATGTACTAAACCTCGGTGTAAAAAAACCTGTACCTAAGGTTCACTGGGGCTACTTTCCTGAAAAGAAATTTCCTTTCTACCGTGCCGGGATAGCCTCTAATTTTTCAAAATATACCGCTCCGCGCGGCAGAGCCTCCTTTTATCTGGAATTTGCCACTGCGGGTGATCCAATTGATTTTGAAAGCGCGGAACAGGCTTCCTTTAAAGCATTAAAGGAATGCGGTTTCATAAAAAACATAAAACAGATTGAGACAAAAATGTGGCTTAGGCTTTCCCCTGCCTATGTTATTTACGATAAGGACAGAGCGAAGGCCCTGCCACAGATTTCCGCATGGCTTGCAGAAAAAGGCATACAGTCAATAGGCCGCTATGGTGCCTGGAAATACTCTTTTATGGAAGAAGCCGTTAAAGAAGGACTTGAGGCTGCTGAAAATATCCTGAAACAGGCTGTGTGAGACAAACTTATCACGCTGCCGTGGTGTTTTCCGGTTTCCAGCAAAAAAGCTTAACTTTCAAAAAAGAAGACTTTTCAGTTTTCCGCGTTTTTCCTCTGAAAAAGGCAATAGTGGCAGCCGCATTTCAGGACTGCATAATCCCTTGAGATATGCAGCATATTTTACCGGAATGGGGTTGGTCTCACTGAACATGGCTTTTATAAGCGGGAAAAGCCTGTGATGAATCCCAGCCGCTTTTTTTATATTTCCTTCAGCTGCTGCACGGCACATTTCCGAAACTTCACCCGGATATATATTCGAAATTACAGATATAACTCCACTGGCGCCTATGGACATCATAGGCACTGTAAGTGAATCATCCCCGCTTATTACGCTGAATTTACCGCCGGTAAGCTCAATTATTTCTGAAACCTGGTCCAGACTGCCTGAAGCCTCTTTTATTCCTATTATATTCTCTGTTCCGGAAAGCTCCGCCACAGTTGCCGGCAGCATATTAACGCCAGTCCGGCCTGGTATATTATAAAGCACCACCGGAATTTTACCAGCTGCAGCGGCCACTGCCCTAAAATGTGCTTTCAGTCCTGCCTGCGTAGGCTTGTTATAGCAGGGAGCCACTGAAAGCACGGCATCAGGTCCAAGTTCCGCAACCTCACGCACAAGTTCCGCCGTGGCTGCCGTATTATTTCCACCGGCTCCGGCAAGTACCTGTGTCTTTCCAGCTGCTTCCTCTATAACTGTTTTTATAACTTTAATATATTCCTCGTGTGAAAGAGAGGAAGCCTCGCCTGTGGAACCACACGGAACTACACCGGAGACTCCATGATCTGTCTGAAAACGTACCATTTTTCTTATAGAGTCATAATCAACAGCACCGTTTTTAAACGGCGTAACAAGGGCAGTAAAGCATCCTGAAAGTCTAAACATTTATTTCTCCTTCAAAAACAATTTCCGCGGGCCCCTGCATGAAAACATTTACGGCACCGCTGCCTGACTTATCAAACCATATTTTAAAATTTTCCCCGCCACGGCATAATAAGGAAACCGGGGAGGGTGCGTCATAAACAATGCCGGCTACAACAGCCGAAGCTGTTATTCCGGTACCACATGCAAATGTTTCAGCCTCAACTCCACGTTCATATGTACGCACATTTACTATACGCGAACCGTCGGGTAACTTTTCTTCAGCAATAAAATCCACATTGGCACCTTCGGGGAACAGCCTGTTATGCCTCAGCACCCTGCCCTCGCTTTCAACATTAAGTGAAGGCAGTGAATCCGCCGCAACAGGAACAACGCAGTGTGGTACACCTGTATCCAGAAAAAAAACATGCTGCTGTTTTCCGCTTAAAAGCCGGACATTGTATTCTTCAGGTGTCTTAACCGCAGGCATGGCCATTTTCACGATATTATCAGCTGTTATATATGCTTTCAGCCTGCCTGGCATGGCTTCGAGAAAAGTTTCTTTTCCGCAGTATCCGTGGCTGTATGCCCACCATACCGAACAGCGGGAACCGTTGCCACAGAAGGCCTCAGTGCCATCCGGATTGAAATATCTCATTCTTATGCCACCACCCGGTACACGGCAGACAGCAAGCAGACCGTCCGCGCCTACAGAAAAACGGCGACGGCATAACTTTACAGCCATGACGCCAAGTTTTTCAGAAGTATAACCATTATCCTCCACAAGGACAAAATCATTGCCGGCGCCGGACATTTTCCAGAATTTCATTCACAACTCCTTAAAAATCCCATTTTCTGCTTCATTCCTTAATTTCTGCCACAGGTACGCTCACTCACATAGTTCCTTCACAGGCGGCATAGGTTCCGAAGACATTCTTGAGGAAATATCATAAAGGAATTTTCCACCGCAGGCTGAAATGCGCAGATACCTGTTCCCCTCTGCCGTATTTCCCTCTGACCGTAGAATCATTCCCTTAAGGAAAGCTGCGAGTGGGTCCCGTGGCGCAGCGGACAGTTCTTTTTCAGCTGCCGCCATTGCGGAATTCTTTTTACCGGCCCAGAAATCATAAAAAGCCCTGGACATACGGTACTCCCTGCTGTTTTCCCTGCTTAAAGCAATATCCATGGAGGCAGAAGCATCATCAAAACGCCCTTCCGCAGCAAATGTTCCGGCAGCCATAACAGCCCATTCCGGGCTATCTTTCAATTCAATGCCTTTTTCAATTACCGCTCTGGCCTCTCCGAATCTGGCAGCCTCTGAAAGGCAGCCTGCATATTCAGCAATAAGCCCGGCATTACCGCCTGATACAGATACCGCCGCCTCATAATATTCAGCAGCCTGTTTCAGTTTTCCCAGTCCGCGGCTTGCCCTCGCTGCACCGGCAAGTGATTCCTCCATCTCATAATTTTTGTCAATGACTTTCTGAAACAGTGGCAGGGCCTTGTCATAAAAACCTGTGGCATTATAAATAAGGGCTATGCGGTATGGAAAAACCTGATTCCGTGGATAAAGTTCCGCCGCTATTTTATAAATGCTTATGGCTTTGTCCGCCGTTTCCTCTTTTTCATAACAGCGGCCTTCATAATAATAAGCCTTCTCACGTAATGCTGAATCCGGTTTTTCCGCTGAGAATTTTTCATAAAGTTCATGAACCTTAAGACAGTCTGAACTGCTGTAGGCAAGCGCCATTTCTTTAAGATTTTTCTCAGCAGGACTTTTTTTATGTGAAATAAAAGGCAGGGATGCGGAACAGCCGGCGCAAACTGCAGCAAAGAAAACGGCAAGAAAAAACCTTGTCATTTTCTCTCCACTGAAAGCACAGTTTTCCCGGCTGAAGAATCATCAGGTATTACATCAATACCGGCCACATACGGAAGTGCCTTTATTATATAGGCCTTCTTCATCTCCGGCATATCCTTTACCGTCTGTGACAGCCCAGCCTCGGCTGCCTCAAGGGATCTCTCGAAAGCAGTGGTTGAAATAGAACCTACAGGCGGATCCACCACAAAATCCGCTTTTTTTAATGATTCGGAGGCCAGCATTCCACCACGCACATCAATAACCTGCATAAGTACCGCAAAAACATTAGAAGGCATGGAGTCCGATTCAATTCTGTCAATACTGGCTATAATCCAGTCTGCTCCCATGGCTTTTACAACATCAACCGGAATATTCTCAACAACTCCTCCATCAACCAGATAACGCTGTTTATAAGCTATTGGTTCAAAGAAGCCGGGGAAATTCGCGCTGGAACGCACCGCCACGGAAACAGGGCCGCTGCGGAAAACAACTTTTTCACCTGTGCGCACATCAACAGCAACACATGCAAACGGTTTCTGCAGATCTTCTATATTTGTCCCGCCAAACATATTCTCTATAATATGCTGGATATTCTGTGCCGGCATCATTTTATTGGAAAAAATAAGAGAAAACAGCTTTATATTGAAAAAATCCTTTTTTATACCCAGTTTTACCAGTTTTCCGCCCAACTGCCATAAATCATCTATGGGTTTCCCTGAAGCATAATATGCGCCTATAACAGATCCCATTGAAGTTCCGGCCACATAATCAACGGGGAAAGATGAGTACTGCATTGCCTGCAGAAAGCCTGTATGCGTGAATGCCCTTGC
>CACZRG010000175.1 GCA_902783485.1 uncultured Elusimicrobium sp. | reverse complement strand
TCAGAATACTGCTTCTTTTATTTCTTGCAGCAGTTCATCACTGTATTCTGTATGGGAATAAATTACTTTTACATTTAAGAGTCCCCAGTAATCAACAGCCTGTTTTATCAGTGAAGGCTTCAGGGTCATTATAATGACACGGCGTTTTTCGGACTTAACCAGTTTGTCAATGGCAAGACCCCAGCGGTTGTCTTTAAGATCAATTGAGAAAATCTCATCAATGCAGACATATTTCCTGTCTTTGAGTCTCTCTTCAGACAAGGCATTCTGCCCGGTTTCAACGGTATCTGCCCTGAACTGATTTACCCCAAGACGGAACACATCAAAGTCAGTATTGAATGAGCACAAACGTTTTTTCTCATTATTATCAATGGTTACCAGATCAAAACACCTGCGGCCATCTTTATCGGTATTTGTCTCGCAGTAAAAACCGCCGGGATTTATTTTTGATGCTTTGAGTCCATCGATTATTTTTTTCAGAAGCGTACTCTTGCCTGAATGTCTCTCACCTACGATAAGGTAACATTTAGGGCCGGTTGAAAGCAGCCAGTACGGCGCTGCTGAAAGTTTCGCGTTCAGCATTCTTACAGGGTGATGCAGCAGATCCTTCAGTCCCGGGAAATTTGCTATGAGGCCCGGATAGATACCAAACACACATATTATTATCTCAAACATATCCTGTCCCGCAGTCTTTTCAACTTTTCTGCGTACCGCCGGAGTGCAGAGTTCCGAACTTATGGCGCAGAAGGCTGCCGCCAGAAGCACACCGTTGGAGAACATATAAATAGTGGCGGGTATGTTTTTGAATATGATTTCAACAATAAGTGATATTACCGCGAAACAGCTCCAGAAGAAAATCTTTTTTATTACAATTCTGAAAAAAGGATAATATGCGGTGCACAGCCCGGTATATACCGCTGTAAGCGCAAGATAAACCCAGTGGTTAAGAAAATTTCCGGAGAGAACAAGTGTAACTGAGAAAACCAAATGCAGAACGAGAAAATAAGGTGAGAAAAAACTGTCCTTTATATTTATATTTTCTTCCTGGTTCTTATGTATCTTTAAAGCCTCAAATGTGCTTTCCAGCTCCGTCTTTCTGGAAAGTATCTGTCCTACAACAACGGCCAGCCCGCCGGCAATAAAGAAAACCAGAACTGAAAAAGACAAGGCGGTAAGCACATTGTTAAAGCTGTAAACAGGCAGGGAAGCAACATCAATCCATTTGCCTGTCTTAAGGAATATTTCGCCTACATCTGCGCCGTAAGAGACTGAAATAGCTGTTATCTTCTGCAGCAGCAGGGCCACCATGGTAAGGCCACCGCCAAGTGCAAGTCCCAGATTTGAAGGGAAAAACATTTTGGTGCAGGCTTCCATGATAAGCGCTTCTATAAATACGGAGATCATATCCACCGGTGCGGCCGGAGTTATGAAAAGGCCTTTGAACAGAGCGCAGAGCAGACCTGCTCTCCATAAAATCCCATTCTGTTTCCACATGTTGAATCCGGCACTCATTACGGCTATGCCGGCAAAACACAATATCTCAGGATTGAGATTTGAAAACCCTGCGTTTTTGCAGAAGGTTCCGATAAGAATTTCAAGCACAGTCCAAAGACTTGCGATTACAGCAGCCTTTCTCCAGGTGCGGTTTATGCGGGGAAGATGTTTTATTACAGTCATGAATATATTTTATACTATTTTCACATAAATGCAAATTTCTTGAGCAAAAATGAGCAATAATTGATTATTTCAGATACCACGGACAATTATTAAGGAAAAGCGTATCTCTTGCCAGTCCGTTTTTTCTTTATTACAATAGACATCAGCGGCCCTTACTGAATACGGCAGTTGCCGTTTTTCAGTGGCCGGGATCTTTGTGCTGTTTTAACACGATTAAGAATAATATTCAAGGAGATAATCAAAAATGGCTGCACAGAAAATTTACTGGACGAAAACCGACGAGGCTCCCGCATTGGCGACCCTGTCTTTTCTGCCCATAGTAAAGGCTTTTACCAAGGAAGCCGGAATACAGATTGAAGAAAAGGATATATCACTTGCGGGACGCATTCTTGCGGCGTTCCCCGAACATCTTAAGGAAGGGCAGAAAGTGCCGGATAACCTGGCATTCTTAGGCGAACTTACCCTTCACCCTGAAGCCAATATCATAAAACTGCCGAATATAAGCGCCAGCCTGCCGCAGCTTGAGGCAGCGATAAAGGAACTGCGCGGACAGGGATATGATGTGCCGGAATACCCTGAAAATCCAACAACTCCCGAAGAGGAGAAAATAAAGGAACGCTATTCCAAGGTGCTTGGCAGCGCCGTGAACCCGGTGCTCCGCGAAGGAAATTCAGACCGCCGCGTTCCGGCAAGCGTAATACAGTATGCGCACAAACATCCGCATGTGCTCAAAAACTGGAACAAAGATTCCCATGCCAGAGTAGCGCACATGTCATTCGGAGATTTTTACGGCAATGAAAAGGCCGTATGCATGGAAAAGGACGATGAGTTAAGCATAAACCTCATAACCCCGGCCGGACAGAAAAAACTTCTTAAAAAGGTTGCAGTAAAAAAAGGCGAGATTGTTGACGGCACATACATGGATGTGTATGCGCTCCGCTCTTTCTATAAGGAAACACTGGATATAGCAAAGGAGGAAGGCCTGCTCTGGAGCGTACATCTCAAGGCAACGATGATGAAAGTTTCTGACCCGGTGCTTTTCGGCCATGCCGTGCATACTTTCTTCCGCCCTGTTTTTGACAAATATGAGGAAACCTTCCATAAATTAGGAATCAACCCGAATATGGGTATGGGCGACCTTCTTGCCAAAGTAGAAACACTGCCGGAAGATGAAAAGAATGCAATAAAAGCAGATATTCAGAAAGTTTATGACGAACGCCCTGCTCTCGCCATGGTGGACAGCGCCAAAGGCATAACGAATCTGCATATGCCGAACCAGGTTATCATAGACGCGTCCCTGCCTGTTGTAATACGTGACGGCGGAAAGATGTGGAACAAAAACGGTGAGCTTCAGGAAACGCTCGCGCTTGTTCCGGACCGCAGCTATGCGCAGATATATGAGGCCATGTTCAATGACTGCCGTGAACACGGAGCATTCAACCCGGCTACAATGGGCTCGGTTGAAAACATCGGACTTATGGCGCAGAAAGCCGAGGAATACGGCTCCCATCCCACAACATTTGTTCTTCAGGAAACCGGCAAGGTGCAGGTTGAGGACAGCGAGGGGAAACTCCTGTTTGCGCATCGTGTTCACAAAGGCGATATATGGAGAATGTCCCATGTGAGAGACATTCCAGTCCGCGACTGGGTGAAACTGGCAGTAAAACGCACACGCCAGACCGGCAATCCGGCTGTTTTCTGGCTGGACAGCTGCCGCGCGCATGACTGCCTGCTCCGCGAAAAGGTGGAACAGTACCTGAAAGAGTACGATACCGCAGGGCTTGATATAAAGATAATGAACCCTGATGACGCTCTTGTGTATTCAAATGAAATAGTGCGTCAGGGAAAAGATGCCATTTCCGTAACAGGGAATGTTCTCAGGGACTATCTTACGGAACTGTACCCGATTCTGGAAATCGGCACCAGCGCCAAAATGCTTTCAATAGTGCCTCTGCTTGCTGGCGGCGGCCTGTTTGAAACCGGTGCCGGCGGTTCCGCCCCGAAACATGTTCAGCAGTTCCAGGAGGAAGATTATCTGCGCTGGGATTCCCTCGGTGAGTTCTCTGCTTTAGGGGCTTCCCTTGAGCAGTTAGGACATGCCAATGATAACAAGAAGGCCATTGTGTTAGCGAAAGCCCTGGACGAGGCAATAGCCCTGTTCCTTGAAAACAACAAATCACCGGCACGCAAGGTTGGCCAGATAGACGACCGCGGCAGCCACTACTATCTTGCCATGTACTGGGCCAGAGCACTGTCGGCACAGAATGATGATGATGAGCTTAAAGCGAAATTCGCTCCTGTAGCCGAAGCCCTGGAGAAGAATGAAGAGCAGATAAAC
>CACZRG010000174.1 GCA_902783485.1 uncultured Elusimicrobium sp. | reverse complement strand
GTGGCCTGTCCGCAGCGGAAAAATATACAAAGCGCTGTGTTATAGCCTCGGACCTGACCGGAGAAATGCCATATGCTTTCAGGGCTGTTGAAAGAATATATAAAAATGCTGTGGAAAATATGAATAACAGCATAGGGTACGGAACTGAAAATACAGCTGCTGAAGAAAAGAAAAACGGTGGAAAGGCGGAAAAGTGAAAGAAGAAAACATAATCTCTCTTATAGAAAGAACATTTGTGTTTCCGGACAGAGGAGACCTGCTTACAGGTCCTGGGGATGACTGTGCCGTGCTAAGGACGTATAATGGCAGTATGGTGGTAACAACCGATGAACAGGTTGAGGGTACGCATTTCCTTCCTGGTTCCAGTCCGGTGGATATTGCCTGCAGGCTCATGCGCGTTAATCTAAGTGATCTTGCCGGTATGGGATATGTGCGCCCGGTTTCATGTGTCGCAGGAGCCGGACTTGTGAAAGGAACACCGCCTGAATTCATAAAGGAATTTATCATACAGCTTAAAAAAGAGGCGGACCGTTTCGGTATTACAATAGCCGGCGGAAATCTCGCCGCAGCAAGGGAGAATCATTTTTATATGACTGTGTGGGGGGAAGCAATGGCGGCGCCAATTCTGCGTACCGGTACATGTGAGGGTGACCTCCTTGTTAATACAGGACCTTTGGGGGAGGCGAAAGCCGCGCTTGAAATACTTATGCGCAAAGACAGTGCTGAAATGAAAAAATATGAAAGCCTGACAGAGTTTTTCTGGCGGCCGGAACCTCATATTGCCGAAGGCCGTATTATAGCTGAAAACAATATCGCCTCCGCAATGCTGGATAATTCCGACGGTTTTTTCAAAAGCGCAAAAATACTTGCAGAAAAATCCGGACTATGTGCGGTTATAGACGCAAAAAGCATAAAGCCTTCCCCGGCGCTTTCCGCGTGGTGCCGTGAGAGCAGCACAGCCGGAAATATCAGAAACGCTGTTGCATATGCAATTGACGGCGGGGAAGATTATGGCCTTGTATTCAGTATGAGACCGCAGAAGGCTGAACTTCTGAAAAAACTGCTGCCGCAGGCACAGATTGCCGGAGTATTTGAAAAAGGACATGGCGTTAAACTGGTGAATTTTGATGGCGGAATTGAAGGTTTTGAGCATTTTTGAAAGCGCTTCACCTGCAGATACAGAGCGGCTTGCCTCCGTTTTTGCGGAGGTTATGTGCGGTGGTGAGATTATTCTTCTTGAGGGACCTATTGGTGCAGGCAAAACTTATTTCACACGCGGTCTGGCGCGGGCCATGGGAATAAAAAAACTTCCTTCGAGCGCCAGTTTCGGCATGATGCGCGTGTACCGCGGAAAAAAGTTAAGACTTTATCATTTTGATCTTTTCCGGGCCGGTGAAGAGGATATGGAAAATATAGGAGTGGAAGAGTTTTTCGGCAGCCGCGATGGAGTTTCTGTTATGGAGTGGTCCGGCGCAGCCGGAAATCTGGCTGGTGATACCGGCTATCTTAAACTTGAATTTGAGCTTGCCGGAGGCGACAGCCGCAGAATAAAGGCATCGTGTCTTGGCGCAGAGTCTGAAAGATTTTTAAAAAAGGCGGAAATAAAATGGAAAAAACAATCAGCGTAGGCCTGTGTACATCAGGATCAAGGCTTATAGTAGTGGTTGAGGCGGACGGAAAGGTAAAAGCATTCCGCCGTAAACTGTTCAGCCAGGAAACGGCACTTTTCCCTGCATTGAAAAAACTTCTGCCGTCAGGAAAGAAAATAAGCGATATAGGAGAGGTATGCGCGCTTAAAGGACCGGGACGTTTTACAGGCATAAGAATAGGACTTACTGTTGCAGGAACACTGAACGCACTTTCCGGCGCCACCGTGCGTACGGCTACGGTGTTTGATGTACTGGCCTGCCAGGCCTCAGACAGTACTGCTTTCGCGAGGGCTTTTCCTTCCGGTGGCCGGACAGTTGTTCTGCTTCATGCTTTCCGCGAGGAATATTTCTGTGCTGTTTATAATATCTCTTCCCCTGGAGCACTGCCGGAACTTGTTGAATCGCCTGTATGGCTGCAGCGTACTGATATGGAGAAAAAACTTTCAGGCATGAATACTTTTTTCTGCATAGCCGATGAAAAGGAAAAAGCTGAAATCTACAGCCTTCTGCCACGTCAGGCGGTGCGTGCCCCTAAGAAAATTTCCTTTATAATGCCAGAGTATCTTGTTTCTGCACCACGCCGTTACGGTACTTCGGACCTTAAACCGCTGTATCTGAAACCAGCCAAATTCGAACTTGACGCAATGGAAAAAGCCGCGAAAGCTGCCACTGCGGAGAGAACGGCCTCTGCTTTGCCTGTGGCGGCAGCAGATAGCAGCTCCGGTATAAATGGTAACTGTGCAAAAAAGGAGACTCACAGGTGATAATACGCAGGGCCGTAAAGGAAGATTATATTTCCTTTGTTGAAATAGAAAAACAGCACACTGGGCTTCCATGCTGGAGCGTTGCCGCATTCTCAAAAGAGGAGGAAAATCCATATTCCGTAACGCTTGCTGCTGAAAAAGAAGGAAGAATAGTGGCTTTCCTGAATTTTCATATGCTGAGGCCTGAGGTTGAGATAAATCTTATAGCTGTTGACAGGAATTTCCTGCGGTGTGGAATTGCAACCAGACTTCTTGCAAAGTTAAGGGAATATGCAAAAAAAAGCCTTTGTACATCCGTGATTCTGGATGTGCGTGCGGACAATGCGCCGGCCCTGGAGTTTTATAAAAAAGAAGGTTTCAGGGTTGAGGGCTCAAGACCTAAATTCTATAATGATAACGGGGATGCGCTGCTTATGCGCGCGCCTGTCCGCAAGGAGAATGTCTTATGAAGGATAAAAAAACGTTTTTCTCAATATATATACCTGTGTTTTTTATGTTTTTCTGCCAGGTAATATCTTCTTCCCTGGTTGTTGCGCAGACTTATTATGACGATGATACTTTTTACGACACGGACTATAGTGAAAAAGAGGCTGTAAGGCGTGAAGAGGCTGAAATAATGTCTATTCCGGTTGATATTCCGGAAAGCGGAATAAAGCTTACCACCGATGCGGTATCCGAATCATGGCGTTTTTTTACCAAAGCCCTTGTGGACGAACAGAATAATGATTATGAAAGCGCTATGGCCGGATTTAAAAAAACAATAGAAAATGCGCCTGATAATATTTATGTATATCAGCATGCGGCTGAAATAGCGCTTGATACCGGTCACTATGAAGACGCTGCGAAATGGGCAGAATATCTTGTTCAGAAAGATTCTTCCACAGCCCAGAACTGGGTACTTTTCGGCAATTCCAGATGGGCAAGGGAACAGCCACTGGAGGCGAAAGCCGCATATCTCAAGGCAAGGAGACTGGACCCGGACAATACTGAAGCCCTTTTTCAGTATGCAGCCCTTACCGGGGAGGAAAATCCCGATGAGGCTATGCGGTGTCTGGAGAAATATAAAAAACTAAAGCCTGAAGACAGTGCTGAAATTGATTACCGCATGGCAGTGCTGTACAATGTAAAGGGAAATATGCCTAAAACAGAGGAATACCTGTTGCGGGCCGTAAAGGAGAATCCATACCATGCACCGTCGCTTTATTCCCTTGTTGAACTTTACGAGATAAAGAAAGATACCGCCTCTGCCATGGAAGTAATGGAAACACTTGCGGTAGCAGATCCGGGAAATGTTAAACTCCTTAAGCAGATTGCCGAAAGATGGATGGAAACAGATACGGACAAGGCGGATGAGTATTTCCGGAGAATAAAGAAAATTGATAAGTCGGATTCTGATGCCTGTTTCTGGCTTGCCGCCATGGCGGAAGACAACAGGGATTATGCCGGCGCGGCGAAGCAGCTTGAGGAGTCTTCCTCACTATGGAAGCAGCCGGAGCTGCTTATGCGTCTTAGTTATTACTATACACAGACAGACAGATACAAAGAAGGTGTGGACCTGCTTGAGAAGGCCCATGAAAAATTTCCTGACAATGATGATATATCCTATTATCTTGCGTTGGGCCGTGATGACACAGGCAGCCCTGAAAAGGCGTATGATCTGCTTGATATGCTGGCAAGAAAGCAGCCGGATAATCAGGATTATCTGTATCAGCTGGCTCAGGTATGTGAAAAACTGGACAGAATTGACGAGATGGAAAAATATTTCAAGGCTTTCCTGGCAAAATCCCCGGATAATGCCTCTGTTCTGAATTATCTTGGTTATTCACTCGCGGACAGAAATATGAAACTTGAGGAAGCCAGGGAATATATAAAAAAAGCCGTCAGCATTCAGCCGGATGAAGGAGCTTTTACCGATTCTCTGGCGTGGGTTGAGTACAGACTTGGAAATAATGGGCAGGCAGTTGAAAATATAGAGCTCGCTACCGAAATGCTGCCACAGGATCCTGTTATATGGGAACATTATGCCGAAATAATGCAGAAGGCCGGTGACAATGAAAGGGCATGGAAAGGATATAAAACTGCTTATGTCCTGAATATGTCAGATGAGAAAAAAAGCAGAAATATATATAAGAGTCTGAAAAAAATACAGAAGAAACTACCGGCTTCATCGGCGGCTCCGCTTATATCATCTTATTTTGAAACCTTTTTCCCTTCTGGTGAAAAGATTTCCATGTTCGGGCGTGCAGAGGCAAAGGTGAAAGGAAAGAATGTTAAACTTGACATAATGCTTTCTTATGATGGTGCGGAGGGAATGACACTGACTGTACTTAGTCCTTTTTATACGCCTGTCTGGACAGGAAAACTTTCCGGGACAGTGTTTTCGTTTTCGAATGATATTCCGGAAATTTCAGGCCTGAATATTGACAGGGAGGAGTTCCACAGAACAGTGTCGCTGCTTCTGTGTGAGCTGCGTGCATGGTATTCCGGCGAATACAACCACGTGCAGATGAAAAAATGGACAAACAGTTATAAAACAGCATATGGTGGCAAGGTGATTCTTAACAGTGGAGAAGCGGGTTTTCCGCGTGAGATAAGAACCCCGCGTAATAAAAAACTCAGGATAATACCAGGAAAATATTTCCTTTACAAGATGTGTGTTTTCCCGGGGGAATTCGAGTTCAGGGTTCCTTTCTTCAGACTGAAAATAACTCTCAGACAGGAAAAAATGAATTTCAATCCTTTAAATGACATGACGGAACATGGAGATGAAAAATGATAAAAATAAAAGCCCCAGCAAAAATTAATCTTTTTCTTGAGGTTACCGGAAAACGTCCGGACGGTTTTCATGATCTGGAGACAATTTTCGCTAAAATAGAAATATTTGATGAACTGTCCTTTCAGAAAAGGGAATACGGAGGATTTTCTCTTTCCGTAAATGGAATGCCTGCCGGAAGTGGAGAGCTTAAGGATAACATAGTGTACAAAGCCGCGATGAAATTTTATGAGGCTTTCCCGGATATAAAACCGTCGGCGGATATAGTTCTTGACAAGAATATACCTGTGGGCGCGGGACTGGGTGGCGGTTCCTCTGACGCAGCCGCTGCTTTGTTGGGGCTGTGCAAACTGCATGATGTCGATTCACATACTTATATAGCCCGTTTGCGCAAGATAGCTGCTGAGCTTGGATCTGATGTGCCATTCTTTCTTGTCAAAGGTCCTGCAGCAATAGGCAGAGGCAGGGGGGAAATTCTTGAACCGCTTGAAATGAATGGCCGTCTGCCTTATGTGATTCTTGTATATCCGCCTGCACCGGTTTTTACAAAAGAGGTTTACGGCAGACTTAAATTGGGAAGCAGCGAAGAAATATCAGCAAATGTAAAGAGAATGGAAGCAGTTGCAGAATCATTGAAAAAAGGAAACTTCATACCCTCGGAATCAGGGCTTTTCAACAGGCTTGAGGAGCCGGTTCTTCCATTCAGGCCTGATGTGGCCGAAGTAAAGGAAAGGCTTGCGGCGGCTGGCAGTGAGGCAGTGCTTATGTCAGGTTCAGGGGCATCATGCTTTGGCCTTGCGTCATCACGCAAAAAAGCCGAAGCCATAGCTGCGCGTATGGCTGAAAACAGTGAGTACCGGGTTTTTACTGCCGGATTTGCTAAAATATAATCATATTCCCGGGTTGTGTAACGGTCAGCACAGGCGACTTTGACTCGCCTAGTCATGGTTCGAATCCATGCCCGGGAGTTTGAATATCTGAAATATACTGATTCAGGTATGGGACTTTTGTCCTTGCGTGTACTGTTTTTTTACAGCTATAATATACATATCTGAATTTGTGATAATACGGAGGATAAAAATGAAGAAAATACTTCCAGCTTTTCTCGCCGCGTTTCTGATGATCCCTTCTTTTGCTTCAGCTTCGCGTATTATTTATGGTGATGACGATCGTCAGGATTACAGCGATTCTTCCGCTGATATGCAGAAACTGGCTGATTCCGTGGTTTCCATCTGGGATAAGGATTATATGAAGAGCCAGAATGGTCAGACATTTCTGTTCACTGTTCCTTTTGAAAAAGGCGTCGGTCTCTGCCCCGGAGAGGTTTTTGGGCAGCAGCCTATAGGCGCATTCTGCTCCGGCACACTTGTTGGCGATGACCTTATTCTTACTGCCGGTCACTGCATAACAGATGAAGCTTCATGCTCCAAGGCACGCTTCGTTTTCGGTTTTAACGATAAGGCTGCGGCCAATGCTAAACTTGTTGACCAGGAAAATCAGATTTCCGTTGTTCCTGTAAAGGATAGTGATGTTTATTCCTGCTCATCCATAGTAAAGCGTAACCTGGGCAAACAGCATAACGGTACGGTCGGTATGATATGGGATTATATCATGTACAAGCATGACAGAGTAGCCCCCGACTATGCTCTTATAAAACTTGACCGTAAAGTCAAAGGACATACACCTCTGCCTGTTGAAAGAACGAAAAACCTGAATGAAGGTGACAGTATATTTGTCATAGGGCATCCCGTGGGACTGCCTGTAAAGGTTGCAGGCGGTGCGACTATACGCAACAACAAGCCTAAAAATTTCTACCTTACAGATCTTGATACTTTCGGAGGAAACTCCGGCAGCGCTGTATTCAGTTCTGCTACAAACAAGATAGTGGGTATACTTGTACGCGGCAGCACTGATTTCGTGGATGCTCCCGATGGCCGCAGCTGCAAGATTCAGAACCGTGTTCCTCAGGATTATGGCAAAGGTGAGGCTGTAAACCGTCTTGCCCCTGTACTTAAATATATACCTGAGGCTGGAAAGGATAAGGCTGCTGCGCAGGAGACAGTGAAGGTTCCTGCCCCGAAACTTGACAATACAGGGAAAGCTGATACAAAAATAAAAATAGCTTTCTGATTTTTTCCCTGAAAACCGGATATAAAAAAGACCCGCATATGCGGGTCTTTTTTTGTGCGCATATGTGGAAAAACACAGGTATACTGATAGAGGACGACGGAATTTATGACATTATTTACAGGCTGGGCTGTTTATGTAATATTTATGTTTATTTGAAGTAATTTTAGAAAAGATGTACAATTTATATTATATAGAACACATCACAGGTGCCGAAATTATGAATAGATTTTTCTGGCTTGTATTATCCGTGGTACCGGCATTTTTCAGCTGTCCGGCTATTGCGGCATCGTCAGTCAGTCCTGTTTCCATTTCCCTGCAGGAAGCCCTGAATATTTCAATGGAGCAGAATAATGAAATAAAAGCTGCCAGAGAGCAGGAGGAGGCTGCCAGACAGGCTCTTGCCTCTGCAAGGGGACTTTATTATCCGAAGATTGATGCCGAAGGAAGGTATACAAGACTTAATGACAATATAAATCTTGATGTGAACGATGTCCGCACGGCGCTTATAGCTGCAAATACGGCAACTGCTCTTGCTGTGAGCGGCAACCCGGCCGTAGCCGGAGCAGTTCACAATGCGCTTGAGGCGCAGTTACCTCAATTCAATATGCGGATGCAGGACAAGGATTATTTTAATTTTACTGTTTCCGCAGTGCAGACTATTTATGCCGGCGGACGGATTCATGCCGCTAATTCAGCAAAAAAAGCCGCTCTGTATAATGCTGAAAGAAACACTGCAGCGACCCGTGAGAAAATAACTGCTGAGGTTACGGAAGGATACTACCGTCTTAAACTTGCGGAACGTGTAGCAGCAATAAGAAAAGAAGCCCGTGAGGGCATAGAAAATCATGATAATACCGCAGCAAGACTTGAAGAACAGGGAATGATTTCCAGGGCCAGCCGTATGCGTGCCCAGGTAGCTCTGGCTGATGCGGAGCGGGAAGAGACAAAGTCCGTGCGTGATAAGGAACTTGCCTCTATTCTTCTGGCCAATCTGCTTGCGGTTGAGAGCAGCAGTTTCACGCTTACAACGGATTTCGGCGTTCCAGTCAGACCTGAACCGGTGGAATTTTATATAAACAGGGCTGTATCATCCAATTCAACGCTGAATATGCTTGCTGGAAGCAGTAAACAGCTTAAGGCCGCACGTACTGCGGCTGATGGCAAAAGACTGCCGTCACTTGCAGCTTTTGGTAAATATGAGCTTTACAAGCATGATTTAACTGCTCTTGAACCGGATTGGGCAGCCGGACTTGTTCTTAAGATTCCGATTTTCAGCGGTCTGTCGGATTATCGCGAAAGCCGGGAAATAGAGGCTAAACAGCAGGCTCTTGACAGGCTTGCGGAAAACGCAAGGGAGCAGATAAAAACACTTGTACGTAAATATCATCATGATATGCTTGCGGCTAAAGAGGAATACGAGGCTCTTGCCAAAGCAGAGGAACTTGCTGCTGAGAATCTGCGTCTTAACCGTATTTCATTTGAACAGGGAACCGGTACTTCGCTTGATGTTATAGATGCACAGCTTTCGTTAAGCAGGGTACGTGTAGACCGGTGCCGTACTCTTTTTGACTATGAAAAAGCCCGTGCCGGTCTGCTTCGTGCCTGCGGAGAATAATAATTATGAAAAAAATAATGCTGTTTCTTATTCCATTGATTCTTCTGCCACCGTTCTGCGGCTGTTCGCCACAGAAAGAACGCATAACAGGCGAGGTTGAAGCCGCAGAGACTGATGTAGGTGTTAAAGTTCCTGGCCGTCTTGAGGCATTATTTGTGCGTGAGGGAGATTCCGTTAAGAAAGGACAGAAACTGGCGGCACTTGAAAGCAAGGAGCTTGCTGCAAAGAAGAAAACCGCGGAGGCAGCGCTGAAAGAGGCTAAGGAGCAGTTTGATTTCGCTTCAAAAAGCTATAACCGCGTAAAGAATCTTTTTGATACAGGTGTGCTTCCACGCCAGCAGTATGATGAGACAAAATACAAATATGAGGCCGCCAGACAGAAAGTGGAAGCAACGCAGGGAGTTCTTAATGAAGTGAATGCCTATTTTGAAGAACTGTATCTTAAAGCCCCCATAGACGGAGAAGTTACCGGAATAATATCCCGCGCTGGAGAGATTGTTGCCTCCGGGTATCCTGTGCTTACACTTATGGACCCTTCCGACAAATGGATTACCTTCAATCTACGCGAAGACAAACTGCCGGGATTAAAAAAAGGTGATGAAGTGGAAGCAGAAATACCGGCATTGGGCGTAAAGATCCGGGCAAAGGTATTTTACATATCCGCATTGGGTGCGTTTGCAAAATGGAAAGCCACTGATGAACTTGGCAGTTTTGACCTTAAAACTTTTGAAGTCCGTGCCAGGCCTGAAAATACCATGGAAGACCTGCGCCCCGGCATGAGCGTTTTTATACAGAAAAACTGAAAAATGTTTCAGTTTTCCAATGGGCAGATAGCAGTGTGGAGTTGAAAAAACACTTTTTCGGCGTTTTGTTAAGGCAATGTTAAAAGGCATTATTAATTCAGCCAGGAGGGAACTGTTCAGGCTTCTGTCAAGCAGAAAGCTGATGTTCCTTTTGTTTGCCTGGCCG
>CACZRG010000173.1 GCA_902783485.1 uncultured Elusimicrobium sp. | reverse complement strand
TGCTCTTGGAATGTGTACTCAGGCAAAGGGAATATGTCTGCCTTTCGTTCTTATAGTTTTTATACTTGAGTTACGTAAATGTAAGGATAGTATTTTCAGGAATTTACTGAATAGAAAATATCTTCTGCTGCCATTTGTCATTTCCGGATTTTTATGGAGTGGTATAGTATATATGCAGAGTGGGGAAATTACTTTTTTTACGGAGTCTCAACAGCGTTCTGAAGGTATTATAATTACTGGGGCACATGGCTATATATCAACGGCAGAAGGAGATCAGACATATATAAGAAGAGCATTTGGGGTAAATGATAATGAATCAGTTATATCTGTGGCTTTAAAAACAATACTGAAGAATCCATTACGCTATTTTAAATCTATTCCTCTGCGTGGCGGATATGTATGTGGTAGTATGACTGTTTTTGCCTTGCTTGTTCTGTTTTATATTTTTATTGTTTTTTTTCTGTGGAAAGAAAATAAACTCAGGCTGATTCTATTGTCTTTTGTTTATTTCATGGCGGGAGGCCTGCTGTTGCCTGTGGAAGCGCGTTATTTTATTCCTGCATGGGGTCTTTTAATATTTCTGTCTGCCTGTTTTCTGTCATATGTTTTATTCAGAAAACTGCCGTATTGTAATTTAACTGCTGTTCAAATAAACAACGATAATAGTTTTTTTTATAAAACAGGAACTGTTTTCATGTCTGCAGGAATTGCTTTTCCGCTTTTTATGTGGCTGCTGTCTCTGTTCCTGCTTGCTGTATTTCCATGGAGACATGCAAATGCTGATGTGCAGAAATGGCTGGCACGTCATCCAGATAATATTTATCTTCTGCGCTATTCTTCTTTCAGTTCTTTTTCAGACAGGGACGATATAAAAAAATTTCTGTATGGTTATAAAAATGCAGACAGGGGTACCGGAGTTGAATGGATAAAAAATTATCTGTTGTATTTTGCTGGGGATTTAAATTCTGTTATTGCCAGATTGAATTCTTACAGTGGGTCAGGCTGGCATGATCTTCTTCTGCTTTCAGCGGATGATTTTAGAAAAGGGAATATTGTAAGAGGAACTGAAAGAGCGGAAGGTGCACTTGTTTCATGCATGATTGCGAACGGATATGTAAGAAACTCCGTGGCGCTGGAGATAGAAGAACGGAAACAAACAGTAAACAGTCTGAGAATTTCAAATGCCGCTTTCTGCTCTGCTGCATTTGAGAAATTTCTGCTCTTTATGCCTTGTGAGGACGTATCTCTGCAGAAAACAATACTTGATTCACCAGCTGCTGAGTTTTTAAATCCTGAAAAACTCATTTTAAAGTATATAACGCTTGTTTCTGAAAGCTGTAGTAAAAATAATTGTTCGTTATTGCGTGAAAATGCTGTCCCAGACAGTGTGCTTAAAGAATTCAATGGCATATCTTCAGATATAGAACGCGAATTAATACCCGTATTTTATGAAAGAAGTCTGCTCCCATTGTGTTTAAATGTGGAAGTAACAGATAAAAACAAGGATAAAATACTTTCATTGTGTGACCTTTTTCTATCACTTATAACAGATAAAGAGGAAAAAGAGGCATGGAGACATGGTGGGGATGTGAGGTCATACAACTATTTTTATTACAGGCCATATGTTCTTTATACCAAGGCTCATATTCATATGATGAGAGGAGAAAAAGAAAAGGCAACTGTGGCTTTGAAAATGGCCGTTGAATATGGCAATGAGGAATTTCTAAAAACGACAGATGTTTCCGTGCTTCTGAAATCATTGGAGGATGGTATTTGAATAATAACGTTTTTTTTGCTAAGATATATCTATAACGGCGCGGTGGCCAAGTGGTAAGGCGGCAGTCTGCAAAACTGCTATTCGCGGGTTCGATTCCCGCCCGCGCCTTAAATTATTTCCGTCGGGTGAAAGAGTATGAAGATAAGCAAACTGGCCCAATCTCTCGGACAATCAGCAACACTTAAACTTAATGAAGTAGCGAATGCTCTCAGGGCTGAAGGGAAGCCTGTGATTCATCTTGGCGGAGGTGAACCGGTAGAGGCAATCCCTGCAGGAGCCGCAGAATACGCACGAAATATGATTGATGGCGGATTTGTGCGCTATACACCTTCTTCAGGAACACCTGCCCTGAAGAATGAAATCATAAAATATACTGAGAAATTTTACGGGATAAAACCGGAGAAGAACAATATCGTTGTTTCTTCTGGTGCCAAGCAGGCTATTTTCAATTTCCTCGTATCTGTTTTAGATAAGGATGACGAGGTAATAATACCTGTTCCGTATTGGGTAAGTTATCCGGAAATGGTAAAGCTGGCGCACGGTGAGCCTGTACTTGTACGCCCCGCAAAGGGCCTGCTTGCAACAGTGAAGGATATTGAGTCCGCCATAAACAATAAAACACGCGTTATAATGCTGAACAGCCCGTGCAATCCTTCGGGCCAGGTGTTTCCGGAACAGACTGTGGCTGAACTTGTAGAACTCTGTGAGAGAAATGATATTTATCTTCTCATGGACGACATTTATAACCGTCTTGTTTATGATGGAATGAAAGCACCATCAGCTTTCAGGTATGCCAAACGTCCACTGAACGATTCAATTATTGTTTCCATAAACGGTGTTTCAAAAACTTTTTCCATGACCGGTTTCCGGATAGGCTGGAGCATAGCAGGGGAGGAACTTACAAAAGCCATGATAAAGGTTCAGGCCCAGGTTTCCTCATGCCCGTCTGCTGTAAGTCAGACTGCTGCCGTGGGCGCACTTTCGGAGCAGGGTGATTTCGTGGAAAATCTGCGCAGGGGTTTGGAAAAGAAGCGTGATATTCTGGTGGCAGAGCTGTCAAAACTTAAAAAAGTCAGACTTGATATTCCGCATGGTACATTCTACAGTTTCGCGGATTTCAGTGCCTATGATCCGGATTCCCGCAGACTTTCAGCCATGCTGTTGGAAAAAGCTCTTGTTGCGGCAGTTCCTGGCATAGAGTTTGGTCTTGAAGGACATCTGCGCATAAGTTACTGCGCGTCCGTTGAAAATATAGTTGAAGGAATTACCCGCATAAGAAAGGTTCTGGACGGGGAATAGTCATTTAGTCAGTTTTTATCGTCAATGGGGCTTCCTTTAAAAAGGAGGCCCTTATCATCTTAATCCAAAAACAGTACAATATATACAGGATCTAATTTGTATTCAATGAGGTATTAAAGCAGAGAAATGAAAACATCAAAAACCATTTTTTCAAACTTGTCAGTGCCTGAGCTTTACGAACAGGCCATTGCCCGCGGCGAGGGACACATAACCGCCGGAGGGCCTTTCTGCGTGACAACGGGCAAATATACTGCCCGTGCACCCAAGGACAAGTACATTGTGAAAGAACCCGGCTGCGCCGACAAGATATGGTGGAACGA
>CACZRG010000172.1 GCA_902783485.1 uncultured Elusimicrobium sp. | reverse complement strand
CTGTGAGGTTTTTACCCTGGCACGGAAACCATACTGTCCGTTTGTCTTGCCAAACTCACCGTTCAGATTATAAAAACCATCCCATGCTGCGCAGAATGTTCCGAAATTCTGTGCTTTATTTGTTGAGGCTATATCGTTAAATTCACAACGGTGTCCGCTTCCTAAATTATATATAGGTATTGTTTTTATTGGTGGAGCACTGGAGGGATCAAGCGGATTTGTGCCCTGCCGGAATTTAAATATCTCAAATGTCATTTCATCCACACCAAATGTTATCGGTGAGGTACTACTTGCACACTGCACACTGGCACACAATGATAAACAGGCTGCAGGATAAGGAGGCCGGGGCTGGTCAAATTCTATCAATGCCGAATCTCTTACAGGGTCACTGCCATAAAAACTGACATTATTGGTACCTTCTGCATACCGCACAATATTCTTAAATACATCTTCTCCCGAGGCTGGCCCAGTTGACACTAACCTTGAAGTATCTACAACTACATATGGGCCGACCCCCTCTTGGGTTAATGTAGAAGACATTATATAACGCCTGGTTCCGGGAGAACAAAGCTGTCTTCCGTATGTGCATACAAGAGGTGAGGATGGATTTAAAATTACTGTTGAGGAAACCGCCACATGCAGGTCTGTTCCGTTTAGCACTGTTGCGGTTGCATTGGAATCAGTACGGCTCTGCGAGCCGGAATAATAAGAATAGGGAGAATTTTCACTGTAGGTAAGATAATTTGCAGGCATTGTTATTGACTCAATGGCAGCATTATCCCCTCCAGCTGACGTTGAACCATCTTTACCATATACCCAACGCAGAGTATGAACACCGTACTCCACAGGAAAAGAGAAGTTTGTAAATCCATGTTCCCCGCTGATTTTGTTTTTTAACTCACCGTCTATATAAAACATCAGATAATCAAAATTATTTTCACTGCTCACAGAAGACCTAAATACTACGTACCCAGGACTTGTGAAGTATCTGCGTGTGGCAAGTTCACTGTACTGACTATTTCCTACTGAGCCGGAAACCAGATATCCGTTTTTTATGGTCCATGGAGCATTTCCTCCGGTTTCAAAATGAGAATTTAAAGTGCTTGACCAGTTGGAACTGGAATAACTGGTACTGCCTGCCTGAGAGCGACATGCAACAAGTACACCATCTGCACCTGTATCTTTTAAATAATAATTAAAATTACCCGTAAAGGTTGTCGTAGTACCACCACCCCAACCTGTTATTGTGCTGTCTCTTGTCATATAACCAGATACAGTACCCACCGGCATTGTTTGGAATACGTTACCATTAACTTCTGGATCGTCCCATGGTCCTCCCAACTTGCATGTGGCAACTGTGGCGTTACCATTATTATTTGCTTCAAAACCCGTACTATCTGTATATACTTTAGGGAACATCAAAAGAGGTCTGTACATCTTTCCTGAAACCGGAATATTAAAATAACTTATACTTGTTGTAAATGACATATCAATATCATTACAATACACACTGTTGCTACTATACCACACGCTTGTATTGTTTATATACAGATTCTGCGCATACAGGAACGGCACAGATGAAACAAGACACAGCACAAACAAAATAATCCGCATCATTATCCTTCCAGAAAATTCACAAGAAAACACTTTCATTATCGTTCTCCCGGTTTTTTACGGGCTTCATGCAAAGCCCTTTCCTCCGCGTAATCCGGCGGAAGCTCAGAGTAAACCATCGTCTTTCCCCTTCCGTGCTCCTTTACCCAGTAAAGGGCCAGATCGGCATTATTCTTCAATGTTTCCATTGTCTCTGCATCATCAGGACATGTGGAAATACCTATACTTACGGAAAGTTTTATCTCACGCTCACTACCAGTATCTATATGAATATCCCTTATCGCCCTGTGAAGTCTTTCCGCAAGCCCCTTGGCCTCCTCCGTGGAAGACTGCGGAAGGAATATCACCATCTCATCTCCGCCGAAACGGCCGGGGAAGTCTATTTTCTGGCGTATGGTTTTATTTATTGTATTGGCAATGGCCCTGAGCACCTCATCACCTGTCTGATGACTATAGGTATCATTTATTATCTTAAAAAGATCTATATCAACGAACATAAAAGAAAGTTTATGTCCATACCTTATGGAACGGCAGATTTCTTCCTGAAAACGCTCATCGAAATATGAGCGCAGCGGCAGACGGGTAAGAGAATCATACTTGGCCATGGCCTGTACCTTTTTAAACAGGCGTATATTATGCACCGCCAGAGCCATCTGTGTTCCAAGAGAGCGCAGAAGCGCCAGTTCCTGTTTCTCAATAGGCTGCTGGCTGGTGAAATTATCTCCTATCATAAGGCCTATGGTTTCACCGCCTACCACAAGGGGAACATAAACCACGCAGTCCTTGTATTCATCAAGAAAAGCCTCTGAATTTCTTTTAAGTATTATATCGGCAAAACGGTGAAAACCGGGCTCAAGCGGAATCTGCTCCAGGGACAGATCCTTTACCTTTCCGGTTATATCCACGGACAGCTCACCTTTGAGTATGTCCATATCCTCGTTTTTATCTATAAGGAAAAGCCTCACCCGGTCAAAACCGAAGTGCATCTGTACTCCGGAAAGAATGGCGCGCAGACTATCATCACTTTTCTGGCTTTTTCCTTTTTCATCTGCGGCTTCCATACGGGACTGTTTGTTAAGGCTTTTGGCAAAAACTTCTGCCAGGGATGTAACCGCCTTGAGATTCTTCTCATGAGTATTGCGTAGAGAGGCATATTCATACCGGTAATAATTAACCAGATGATTTTCCATAAAAGTGGAAATATTCTCTATTTCCTCACTGGTAAAATCATTATGACCGCTACGTCGTTCCAGACGTATCAGTCCTATACGCGATACGGAAACAGACCGTCCAAATCTCGGAGCGGAATACTCATCGCATTCAAACAGAAAAGGATAATACAGATGTATACCGCATGGAAGTGTAGCAGATACAGGCTCCATTTTCTCAAGCGCACGGAAAACAGGTGTTCCCGGTTCTGGCCTTATATGATCCTCATGGTCATATGAAAACCCGCCGGCATTGCATACACGCAGGTGCAGCAGTTTATAACGGCTGTCATACTCATAATACGAGGCTCCGTCAACAGGGAAACCGGCAGCAAGCCTGGACAGTGCATCGCGTATAAACGACGCATATCCGCCAGTGTTGTCATTGATAAATATGTTGCCCTGTGATTTCTTCATATATCAGTCAAGCGTAAGCAGATAATCAGCCTCTCCCTGTGCTTTTATAAGCTCGCGGCGCAGATCCTCCTGCAGGAATTTACCTTCAGAAATCTTAAGCGAAAGTTTCCATAGCAGATTCTGCAGCAGCAGTTCTGCTGAAGGATAGAAAGAAAAATTCGGAAGCACTTCCGGACTGGAATATATACGGCGCAGGACATCTGACTCTCTGTCTCTGGATATTCTCGATTCGAAAGCAGCAGTACAGCATGGAAAAACGCCGAAATAATCTGCGAATATTCCGGCATTAAGTCCATCGGAAAGCCATGAAACCAGCGAAAAAGCCTCATCCTGGCACAGAGATGTTGAGGAAACCGCCAGATTATTGACAAGCAGAAGCCCTCCTCCCCCCGCACAGCCGGGGTAGGGCAGCAGTTTCATTTTTCCTCCAAGATACGATGGTCTGCGGGAGGAAAGCATAAATACACAATCCTCGTCAGGCAGATATCCGTTATCAAAACGGTCCTGACTGAAAAGGCGTACATATCCGTCTATGGCAAGATCAAGCCAGTCCTGTATGCCTCCGATGGTTTCATCACGCGTAAATGTTGCACGTGTAAAATCATCTGAATAAAGCCCGCCACGACGTCCCCATATATGAGGAAGTACTTCCCCCAGACTTACAGGACCTGAAGAACCGGGAATCGAAAGAAGCCTGTGATTATGGAACCTGGATGTTTCTGCCAGCCGGTCCAGAATACGGCGGAAACCTTTCCATGTGGACAACCCGGCAGCAGGGTCACTACAGAAATCCTTAAGCACTTTTTCACGATAATAGAGGGCAGGCGATTTCTGCCACCATGGAACAGAGTAAATTGCCGAATCGCCGTGTCTGCAGAGTTCAGCCATCACAGCAGGAAGATATGCTTTCTCAGCAAGATATCTGACATGAGGCTTAAGGTCAGCAAGGACACCGAGCGAGGCGAAACGGCGTGTCCAGTTTAGCGGCAGTTCAAGCACATCCGGCAATGGATTGTTTCTTGCATCGCGCAGATGCGCAAAAAGGCTGCGCCAGAGATTTGTACGGCTTTTTACCTCTATTTTTATATCCCCGGAAGCTCCGGAGGTAGAGCGGTATATCAGACCGCGGAAAGCCTGATGTTTTCTGTTGTCATAATCAGACAGAAGCCAGACTTTCATTTTACCCTCCATGAGGCGTTCTCGAGAACAGGGTCCGCCTTTATGCTGTTTTTCCATCTGCCAGCCTGAATGCGCCGTAATGCACAGAGTGTTATCATTGCAGCATTATCGGAACAGTACTGCTTTTCAGAAAATCTTATTTCAAGATCCTTAAGCATGGAGAACGCCCTGCGCAATGCCGAATTAGCGGAAACTCCTCCTCCTATGGCCACACGTTTCACACCGAAATGTTCTGCAGCTTCCGAAACCTTTCTTACAAGTGTTTCTATAACAGCATCCTGGAACGCCCTGCATATAAGGCGTTTTTCATTTATGTCCGGCTGTGGATTCTTCTGAAGATAATAACTTACAGATGTTTTGAGACCGCTGAATGAAAATTCCCAAGTTCCTTTCATGTATGGGCGTGGAAAACGTGGTCCTTCACCGGCTGCTTCCGAAGCAAGCCTTTCAACCTCGGGGCCGCCAGGATACGGGAGTTTAAGCAGTTTCGCAACCTTGTCAAATGCCTCACCGGCAGCATCATCCCGTGTACGGCCTATAATTCTGTAATCTCCATAATCGCGCACAAGCCACATTTCCGTATGCCCGCCGGACACAAGAAGACCTATAAGAGGAAACTGCAGGGGATGCGCTATTCTACCGTTTTCAAATTCACAGGCAAGCAGATGACCTTCAAGATGATTTACCCCTATAAGAGGCACCCCGGCCAGTTCCGCAGCTGTTTCCGAGGCGACACGTCCAACCATAAGTGAGCCTGGAAGCCCTGGTCCCCTGGAAAATGCCACCGCATCCACACAATTCTTACTGTATTCATTTATTCCGGCAACGGCAAGAGCTTTTTTCAGCACATACGGCATTTTTTCCAGATGCGCACGGCTGGCAAGTTCAGGTACTACTCCATTATATGCACTGTGAAGAGGTATCTGCGTATGAACATAATTTGACAACAGTCTTCCATCCTCAAGCACTGCGGCAGAGGTTTCATCGCAGGTTGTTTCAATTGCCAGAATCTTCATGTTTTATTTCTGCAGTTTTATTTTCCGGAAACAGTTTTGTTCTTTTCCGCTGTTTCCTCCTTTTTCGCCTGTGTGGCACTGTTCTTCATTTCAGACAGTTTTCCAAGCACATCGCGGGCGCGCAGTATTTCAGCAGCACGCTCTATTACCTCATCTTTTATTCTTGCCTCTTTGCCGGCAGGCGTCTTTTCTGCCTTCTTTACATCTTTTGCAGTTTTATCTTTGCTTTCTGCTTTTGTACCGGCTTTGCCTTCAGCAGATTTTTCTTCGGGATAATAAACATCATCTTTCTGCTCCTGAAGCAGAAGTTTCTTTTCTGTTTCAAGTGTCTGCGTTACTGTAAAATCAGGAACTATTCCGCCTGTTTTCTTTTCAGGATCCCTCATAATGGACCGGCCATTTGGAGTATAATATTTTGCAACCGTTATCTTGAGTGCGGATTCGTCCGAAAGCGGAATCATGGACTGCACACTGGCCTTTCCGTATGAACGCTCGCCTAAAATTATGGCGCGTTTGTGATCCTGAAGCGCACCTGATACTATTTCGCTCGATGAAGCGGAAAAACGGTTGACAAGTACAATAAGCGGTATATCAGGATATGGGGCTTTTGAACCGGCACGGAATTCCTGATAATTTTCCTGTTTACGGCCTTTTGTATATACAATCATTTTTTTGTCACCGAGGAACATCTTCGATATGTCTATGGCGCCATTAAGAAGCCCGCCAGGATTATAGCGCAGATCAAGTATCAGTGAATCCATACCCTTGTCAAGCATCTGGCGCATGGCCTTGTGAAAATCTTCAGTAACATGACCGGTGAATTCTATTATTTTTATATATCCCACCTTGTCATCTATCATATGCCATTTCACGTTATCTGACACAATGATCTCACGCTTCATGGAAATTTCTTTCTCAATGCGTTTCTGTCCGTCTTTATCTTCAGCACGTGAAATTGTTATCTTTATCGGTGTTCCTGGAACTCCTCTCATTTTCTTAACGGAATCCTCAAGGCTCTGGTCTTTTGTGCTTACTCCGTCTATTTTGATAATTCTGTCTCCGGGCATTATTTTCGCTTTCCATGCAGGGGTTCCCGGCATTGGCGTAGCCACTGTAAGCCATCCATCGCGCATTTCCACGCGTATTCCCAACCCGCCAAATTCACCGTCAGTATCACTTTTTATTCTGGCGTATTCTTCAGGCTCCATGAAAACAGAATAATCATCCAGTGTGGCTGTCATACCTTTCGCCGCACCGTAAATAAGCTTTTTCGGTTCCACAGTCTCCACATAATTATTGCGTATAAGGGTCATTACGTCAATAAGTATTTTAAGCCCCTCATAGGTTTTATCCATGGCATGATTCACATAGGGGAAAGCAACACCGATAAAAAACGCTGCAACGGTAACAGAAAACAGTCTGCGGAACTTATTCATAAAATCTCCATAATCAGTGTCATGCGCAGATAATGCATAGACACTAATATATTATATTTATTTTTTTATTTTCAGGAAAACTCTTTTTTTCTACGGCGGAAGACTGTTTTTAACGTAGCCAGTCTGATGGATTAAGCTGTTTTCCGTTGAAAAGCAGGAAGAACCAGTAGAATTTCTTTCCTGGATATCTGCTGTTGATTTCCTCCCGGTCTTTTCCTGCGCGTCCCAGAACGGTTCCGGCCCCCACAGCCTCACCTTTACTGACACGGACATCTTCAAGCAGCCCGTATGCAGTTACAAGGCCGTTTCCGTGTCTTACCAGCACCATTCTGCCCAGTACATCACCACTGTGTTCAACAGAGTCGACCTTGCCAGCCATAACAGCTTTTACGGTCTGCCCCTGCGGTACAGCTATCTTTACACCGGGCATCATGTTTGAATAAGGCTCTATTACCGAACCATCGGCCGGCCATGAAAGTGAATGAGAAGGAATGGGCATTGAGGATGATTTTGACGAAGCTGTGACAGTCTGCTTCTGCTGTGTGGAACTGCTTTTGTCATTCTTGCTGCTCCTGGCAGCAGTTTCAGCCTTTTTTCTTTCCTCTTCCTCTCTTGCCTGCGCCGCGCGGAATAGTTTTTCAAGTGAGGCTTTTGCTTCCTTAAGTCTTGCTTCCTCGGCCAGAAGAGTCTGCTTTGTTTTTTCTTTTTTTCCTATTTCCTTCTGCAGACCTTTCTTTCTGCTGTCTACTGAATTCTGCTGGCGCTGAACGGAAACCCGGCCATCCTCAAGTGTTTTTCCCGCACGGTCTACCCTTTCCGCTTTTTTCTGTGCCTGTCCTTTCTCCCAGTTAACCCGGTCAAGTCTGGAAAATGTCTCAAGAAGGACTCCCCTTAAAAGAAGATTTTTCGGAATGTCGCTGCTTCCGTAATAATCAGAAGCTCCGGTCTTATGCCTGAACTGCAGAAGAAAAACACCTGAAAAATCTCCGGAAAGTCTTTTTCTTGCAGCTTCAAGAGAATCCAGATTCTTATGCAGTTCGGCTGAGTCTTTTTTATTCTGCTCAAGTTTCTGCGACAATTCCTTCAGCTTCTCAGCGTTCTTTTTCTTGGAATTTTCCAGCTGTGAAAGCTGTGACTGAAGATTCTTACGCTCTGAATCCAGCTTCTTCTGACGGTTTCTGTTATCCTGAAGTTTTTTTTCCGTGGCAGCTATCTGTGACCGGGTCTGGCTGGAACTTGTCTGCGCGCAAACCGGAACAGTATAAATTCCTGTAGATATAAATACCAGCAAAACAGCTGATAAAATCATTCTGCAGCCATTCATATTGGAACGGTTCTCTTTAAACATGTGAATATTCAACGGCGCAGTTTCCATCTTCTAAGCGCCCAGCTTACAAAAGCACAGCATATAATAAATAAAGTCTGTGCAGCCGGTGAGGTCCAGGACCAGAAAAGACTTTCTGCCTTAACCGGATACAGAAAAACAACTGTGGCCATCAGGG
>CACZRG010000171.1 GCA_902783485.1 uncultured Elusimicrobium sp. | reverse complement strand
TGCCTCTGAACTGAAGGACAGAACTCCGGATATTAAGGAATCCGTGCCTGTGGAGAAAAACAGTGTCCCGACCGGCTTCGGAGCATATTCCGCCATGCTTGCCGCACTTTCCCTGTCCGTTGTTTTTCCTGGCAGCAGGCTTTTGATTTATCATGGGGAGGGAAAAGATGCTTAGCCTTTATGGGTTTGCTGTTTTTTCCCTTGCACTTTTTTTCCTTTCTACTGCCGGTTTTTTCTTCAGTGGCAATATGCTTAAAAAAAATATATTCGCCGTGCTTATGTTCCTTTCGGCTGACATGATGCTGATATGTCTTACGCCTCATGAAAAACCGGCCTTCTACAATCTGATGATATTGTTTATATCACTTGCCGAAACTGCCGCTTCGTTTTTTATAATGAATGCAGCGGTCAGGGAACTTCATACTTTTGATTCAGGCTCTGTAAAGGAGGATGAATGAAATCTCCTTCTCCTTATCTGCTGGCAGCCGGTTTTCTGTTTATACTGATATATGCTTTTTTCATTTCAGGAGCATTGAAAAGACTTAAACTGCAGCTTTCATCCCATTTTGTAAGAAAAACGGTTCTGTTTTTTACACGCGCTGCATTATGGACTGCCAACGTTATAAAACTTATCAGGGATATTTTCTGCCTGCGCCTTATAGAGGAGGGACTTATTGAAGGGCTTTTTGTAAATGGTACGCTTAAATTGTTTTCTTCCGCTTCGCGTAATCCTTTGCGGTATTTTAACGGTAATGTAAATTATTATCTGCTTGTATCAGCTGTGGGTCTGTTATCCATGTTTGTTTTCTTATGAACAGTTTTACGGATAATATGCTTTTTTCTCTTTTCTCCGTATCGTTCCTTGCCGGAGTGCTGCTGTTTTTCATTCCGTCAAAAAACCGTTTTCTGCCTCAGAAAACGGCGTTTTATCTTTCTATAGCTGTATTTGTTACTACCCTTGTGGCTTTCTGTATGTATTATTCGGGTTTCCGTCCGGAAATGTTTACTGCAGCTATTCCATGGGTACCGGAGCTTGATCTTAAGGTTCACATCGGTACGGACAGATTCTCCATGCTTCTCATTCTGCTGTCTGCGGCTTTTCTGCCACTGTCAGTTATAGTTTCAAGAAATGCGCGCCGTGCTGCCGGTTTTTTTTACGCATGTCTGTTTTTCCTTCAGTCTGCACTTACTGGACTGTTTTCCGCAAGGGATCTGATCACTTTTTATTTTTTCTGGCAGTTTTCTGTTCTTCCGGTATTCTTTCTTACGGGTGTGTGGGGAGGGAAGGGCAGAATATCCGCAGCAGGCAAATTTTTTGTGTTTCATGCCGTTTCCTCACTGCTGTTTCTGCTTGGTATTTTCTATATCGCAGACAATGTTCATTATCTGACTGGAAAATGGCTTTTTTCTTTTGATGCTGTTGCCTCCGCAGGACTGTCTGCCACTGTGCAGACCACATGTTTTATGCTTCTGGCACCGGCTTTTTTCCTGAGACTGCCTTTTTTCCCTGTTCATACGTGGTTTACCGGCCTTATTAACGAAAACAAGCCAGGGGCAAATATTATGATTGCGGGTATTTTTGTCCCATCCGGTGTTTTTGCTTTCCTGAAGATAATAATGATTCTTCTGCCGGCAGGAGTACGTTTTTTTGCGCCTTACATGGTCTATTTATGCGCAGCCGCCTGTATATACTGCGCTCTTATGGCCTGGGCTGTTCCTGCTCTTTCCAGAACCATAGCGTATCTTTTGGCTGTACAGTACCCGCTGATAATGCTGTGCCTGTTCTCTTTTTCTTCAGATACTGTTTCTACATCTCTTTTTCATATGGCTTCGCTTTCAATATCCTCTGCTGTGCTGTTTGCTCTTTGCGGAGCCATTGAAAGCAGAATGAAAACTCCAATGCTTTCTGACCTTGGAAATCTGGCAAGAGCCATGCCCTGGTTCTCCGTCTTTTTTACAATGGCTTTTTTTTCACTCGCAGGAGTGCCGTGCATGTCTGGGTTTGCCGGTATGTATTCAATGTTCACTGATATTTTCAGTCGGTTTCCGGTTCCGGCGGCTGCCGCTTTTGCCGGAACAGCACTTGCTTTCATCTGCTGTCTGCGTACTGTATACAATGTTCTTGCGGATAAGAAAAAGACATTGCATGAACCATTTACCGACCTTAATATATATGAAATATGTTCTGTGGCGCCGCTTGCGGTGCTGCTGCTGATACCCGGATTGTTCCCGGTGTTTTTTTCAAACGCAGTAACACATGATAGTATAATCTGTGTGTCACAACAGGAGCAGAGCCGTGGAAACCGTTAACATTTCAGCCATGATAGCAGTAAGCCCGGTTTTTCTTATACTGTCTGCCATTTTTGTTCTATGTGCCGGTATTATAAAACCATTAAGGGGTGCGGAATGCTATGCCGCGCTGCTTGCCTCACTTGTGGCACTGGTTTTTATGCGTTTCCCTGCCACTGAAATATCACTGTTCGGCGGGCTTGCTGTAATAAATGGAGCTACGGCGCTTGTATGGTATGTTCTTCTTACAGCACTTGCAGGTTCCATTTTTGTTTCCATGTCATACAGACTGCAGCATCCGGGAACCTATTATTTTCTTATGTTTGTCTCGGCGGCTGGTTCAATGCTTGTCGCGGCAGCAGATAATCTGATATTTGCCTTTGCCGCTTCGGAAACAGCTTTGCTGCCGCTTTATTTTCTTACTGCCTGCCGTCGTGGCAGGCAGGGAATAAGAGCTGCCTACAGATTTTCGGTTTCGGGGATTCTGTTCGCTGCTTTGTCCATGGTGGGACTTGCATTTCTCAATTACAGCTGCCCATCACTTTCATTCACGGGACTATCAAAATCAGGTCTGCCGGGCGGACTTGCACTTGTAGGATTTATACTTTTCCTGTCAGGATTCACTTTCAAACTTGCCGCACTGCCTTTTAATTTCGTTTTCCGTGATGTCTTTTCCGGAGCGCCAGGTGCTGTGGCTGCTTACATGGCTTCTGCATGGACTTTGTCCGGTCTGCCGGTGCTTTACAAAATATATTCGCTGTTTTATTCCGGACCGGTACATAATTTTTTCCCCACTGTTGCGGTGCTTACTGTTGCTGCCGGCTCACTGTCTGCGTTTTACAGCCAGGATCTAAGAAAAACAGGAACCGGGCTGCTGTGTGCCGGAATAGGTTTCTGTCTGCTTTCATTCTCCGGTGAAAAAGGGGGGGAAATAGCTTTGCTTTATCATATACCCGCTCTTGCCGCTTCGGCCGCCGGATTATTCCTTTTCTCACTTTATTTTGAGAAGGAGGAAATAGCCATTCCTATGTCCGGCCTGTCAGGTTTTGCGGACAGGCATCCTGTAGTGGCCCTGTCAGCGGCAGTCTGTCTTTTTTCCGCGGCGGGTCTGCCTCCTCTTGGGGGGTTTTTCGCTAAATTCATAATTCTTTTTACACTGCTCAGAAACGGCCATTTCATGCTCGCCATGACAGGAATTTTCTGCCTGTTATTTTCGGTGCTGTGCTCTC
>CACZRG010000170.1 GCA_902783485.1 uncultured Elusimicrobium sp. | reverse complement strand
CATTTTCTCCTTCTTCATAACATAGGAATCATCCTTGCTGTTCGGATTCAGGAAATGACGGCAGTTTCTGGCTACCACATAAGCCTTACGGCCAGCTATTTTTGTTTCTGTAACCGGCTCATATTTCTCCCACTCAACAGGAGCCTTGCGCAGAATATTCTGGGAATTCACGCGTATAAACTCCTGATATGTAGCTATATCCTCATTGTCTTCTGCGAAATAAGACACATAGATATAACTCTGCATTTTCACACCACTTTTGGGAATGAATATTTTTGCCTCGTATACCTTGTATTCATTATCTTCGTCTTCATTGGTACCGGCGTTCCATGCGGCAGGCATTGAAAAAGAGAACCAGTTATTTGAGACTTTTTTATATGAAGCGGAAGAGCCACGCTCCACCCTTAGGCTGCCTGTTTTCTCATTCATTGTTTTCTTCCCGGAAGTAACGGCGGAACTTTGCCGCGAAGCACCTGGAGCAGCAGCGGCAGCAGTTGTCTTTTCCGTATTGTTCTGCTGCCCGGAATTATCCGCCGCGCAGGCGGAAACACCAAGCGCGGCGGCAGCAGCAATAGTAATTACAAAACTTCTTTTCATAATTACATTACGGAACAGGAACAAATTCCCGTCTCGATGTTCTTTCAGTCTTCTTTCCAGCCGCAGCCATCATATTGTTATAACTGGTTCTGGTCTGCGCCACGGAATTCCTGTTATATGTCTCATAGGAATTATCCTTGAGACTATTAAAAAGTTTCACAAGTGCCCCTTCCTCTATATCGCGTACTGCGGAAAGAATCTGGTCCGGGGTCATAGTAACGGCTTCATCATAGGTTATGAAGGTATATTCCTCCGCACGCTGCTCTGCAGTAAGTTTTGCACGGCGCGCAAGTTCCTCATTTATTCCGTTTATTGTATTGGCCTCCGCAGAAGAGAGTGAAGGAAGCTCCTGGCAGCCCATGCGTACATTGTCAGCAAACATTTTCTTTCCCTGTGTATACGTAGAGGCGTTTTCAACACGTTTGGCTGCATACTTTGAATATTTCTCAACACTGGTGAAAATTCCTGAAAAACTTTCGTCCTTCTGCATTTTTTCAGCAGTATAAAGTGCTTCCTGCGACATCGCATCTATTTCATCTTCCTGAGTATGAGGCTTGTAGGCTCTGTTTTTCTTCGCCCATTTGGCCTGATCGCGGTGCGCAGCCTCGTATACAACTGCCGGAGACATATATTTGGCTATTTCCGCAAGCTGTTTTTTATCAGACATAACCGAAGCCGCAGTATAACCTTTAAGGCGCATATACTGCTGAATGGTCTCCTCATCAAGAACAATCGTTCCATCAGCGCGGAGTTCCGAATATCCTTTGTCGCAGTAGCCTATGTCTATTTTAAGACCACCGTCCAGAACACGCTGTCCGGCTGTTGTGCCCTTGAGTTCCGCACTTATGGATGAGCCAAGCATGGAAGCCATAAGCTGACGGTTGGAAGCGGAGAAAGTTTCATCAGGGGTGGAAGCCCTGCTGGAATTTATTCCAAGGCGCAGATCATCACTGTGCTTAACATTTGTTCCATCAAAGAATTTGTTGAGCATATAGGCCTGATCGGAAAGCGTTCTGGCATTCGCCAGTTCCTGCTTCTGCTGCGGGGTAAGCAGATCCGACTCCATTGCGCTCTTTATTCTTATTGCCTGCTCGCGCTGCACTGATATGGCTTCCGTTGTTTCCTCGCTATAGGCAAGGTAACTATAATCACCAAGCCGCGCCATATGCATCCCTATTTTCTTAAGGGTAGCGTTTCTCTCAATAAGGGACATATTGCTCCACTGCGCTTTGGTAATGTTAAGCGGAACACCGTCCCATTCAAAACCTCTGGACTCGCTCTGTCCGAAAACAGTTACCCACTCGCGTATGGCCTGTTTTACGGCATAAAGCCCGGCAGCACCCTTTTCCGGGTCGGAATAGCGGGCTATATACTTCTGCAGCCATGGCAGGAGTTTTTCAGGCTGTGGACCTACGCCGGAAAGCGTAAGCACCTTATCCTTGCCTATGCGGTTAAGCAGCGCCTTGTAAAGAGTATTATGCTGTTCCGCTTTCCAGTCCTGATTCATAAGGGCTTCAAGATCCTTGAGCGCGAGCGCCTGAATCTTCAGTGTGGAACCATTAATGTTTTCAGCCCTGGATATGGCACCATTGTCCTCTAAAAATTTCCTGGCGGCAGCAGGATCGCCGGCGTTTATGCCTTCCGCATAAACGGCAAGCGAAGGTTCCACGACAGTATAATCAATGCGCACATTCTGCTGCGCACCGGCCGGCTGCTGGGCATATAACTGTCCGGCAAAAGGTACCGACAAGGCGGCGGCTAAAAGGAGGATTTTTATTGTATTCATAATATTACCATCCATTGTCCAGACGTGACTGGAGAACAGCTTTCACGAAAGTGCTCCAGTTCGATTCCGCTGAGAATTTAAGTGACTCATACGGATTGGCTTCATAAGTGAGATCAGGCAGATATATGGCCAGTCCGTGATTATCCCGGTCATCGGCATAACTTTTTATTATAAGTGATCTTTCAATGTAATTCTTAAGATTCTTTCCGGCTTCCTTTATTGCCTGGCTCACGCCCTCCTGTTTATTGATAACGTCTATCATGTGAACAAGATCGCGGGAGCAGTCAAGCTGCGCCATTCTGGTTACTTCCTTAAGAACATTCGCTTTCGCAATTATGTTAAACGAATTCTGATCAGAAAGCATAAGCCCGGTCCAGGCATTGAGTCTGTCCCTGAAACCAGCAAGCTTCGCAGTATCTATGGCTGAAAGCGTTGTGTTCGGCTGACCGTTGTACTGTACTCCGTAGCCTTCCACAATAAGTTCCCCGAAAGCTGTGGCATCTATACGGCTGCCGGACGAAGCCAGGATATTTGTCAGTCCCTGATATGGGTATCCGGCACCAGGGATAGGCTGCTCGGAACCAACAACCACTTTTGCATAATCCTTGAACTCATAGGCTACCGAGGCCATCTGCATAAGGCAGGCATCTGTGGCAAGAACATCAAATTTACCGAAACGGGCGGTAAGGTTTCTGAGCGTGGCGCTGAGATTCTTGAGATTCATCATGCTGCCATGAATATCATCTGAAGCTATGCCGACTATGCCGCCACCGTGGTTCCAGATTATAAGTGCCGTCTTCTTTGCAGGGAAGCGGGGCATTACACGGCGTACGAAATTTTCAAGGGATTTTACATCGCCGGTATCCGTATTTCTGGAAGTAGCAATAACCTTTGAGTTTATCTGATCCCGGTCTGTATCTGGCTGCACCAGCAGTGTTTTGGTTGAATCAGGCAGAATAACGGTGCCAAGACCATCTGTTGAAAGTTCGCCGTATTCAACAACCATTTTAACATCAGAATTCTTCCCGGCATCGGCAAGTCCCTGCTCCATCTGGTTTACATTCAGGGAAGCGGCTCCGAAAAGTCCCAGGTTGTTTACTCCGGCTATGTAAACCATTACCAGCCACTCCGCTTTTTTAACGGAATCAGCAGCCTTATTGTCTGCGGGCTTTACCGGAGAAGCCACAGCAGGACGCGCGGTCTTAACCTGAGCCGGAATATTCATGCCTGCCTGTCCGGCAAGATCAGAAATAGCTCCGGCATAAACACTGCCTGAGACGGAAAGCATAAATGCCGCAGTAAAAGCGATAGAAAGTATTTTTTTCATAATCGTCTCCAATTGAAATTACTCCAAAGGTCCCGGATAAAAGGCGCATACAGTAATGTCATGCGGACCTTTACAGAGAACTTCACAACTATATTATTGATTATAATATGGACCAGGGCAAGGGCCGAAAGACCCACCGCACTTATAGGCCGCAGGGACCCGGCTCAGGCCGGCATACGGCCAGTCTGGCGAAGCCCCTCATAAAGTGCTATTCCTGCAGAAGTTGACAGATTCAGTGAACGCATATGCCCGGACCACATCGGTATACGGTAAAGCATATCCTGGTATTTTTCATACATCCAGTCAGGGAAACCAGCTGTTTCCGCACCGAACACAAGACAGGAGTCCTCACGGTAGGGAGCCTCCCAGTAACATTTTCCGCCATGGGTGGAAAAAAACAGCAGTGATGGATTTTCAGGCAGGGTTTTCAGAAAAGAGTCAAAATCCTGATAAACCGAATATTTCAGGAACTTCCAGTAATCAAGGCCGGAACGCCGGATTTCCTTATCTGTAATCTTAAATCCCAGATGTCCGGTAAAAACAAGCTCGGTTCCGGTAGCCACGCAGGTACGGCCTATATTCCCGGCATTCCAGGGTATATCCGGATTTACAAGAACAATTTTCATAATTTAAAATCTCCGGCGAAAGTTTCGAACCATATCTCAAGAAGCATAAGTGTCCACAGCTGACAGCCGTTATCCCTGCGGCCCCTGCAGTGATCCTCAAAAAGTTTTTCAAGCGCCTTTTTTTTGAACAGTCCCCGTTTCAGGGCTTTTTCCGAAAGACAGGTTTCAGCCCAGCGTTTCCTTAGACTTCCCCTGAACCAGCGTCCAAGCGGAATTCCGAATCCCATTTTTCCGCGCGTGCGGATCATTTCCGGCAGGAGATCCGCAAAAGTCTGCCTGAAAAGATATTTTGCCCCGCGCCCGCCGAATCCGTGAATTTTCATCTCATCCGGCAGTAGCCAGGCGAATTCCACCAGTTTATGGTCCAGCAGCGGCGAACGTGCCTCAAGTGAATTGCTCATGGACGCAATATCCATTTTTGTCATAAGACAGTCAGGGAGCCAGGAATGGAAATCCGCCCTTATCATTCTGTCCGTTGCGGAAAGCTCTCCGTCCCAGGCATCATAATCACGGAAAAGCCCCGCCATATAACCACCGGCACGGCATATATTCCCGTCCAGTCTTTCCCGGTATTCACGGGTACAGAGATTTTCAAAATCCTCCGGTTTCAGGAAGGAACGTGCATAAAGATATTTATCCGAAAGTTTTTTATATTTTGAAATCTGAAGGAATTTCTCGGCTTTCCAGAAAAAACCGAACGGTGCCTCCTTGGGAAAACCGGATAATCCCAGAACCAGAATTTTTTTAAGAAAAGACGGGATATGCGAAAAGAAACTCTGATCTATCCTGATAGCGCGGTAACGGTTATAGCCGCCGAAAACCTCATCACCCCCATCGCCGTTAAGCGCAACTGTTACATTCTTTCTGGTTTCACGGGAAATAAAATATGAAGGCACAAAACTCGGGTCGGCAAAAGGCTCACCATATTTATAGGCTATGCGTTCCAGATCCCACAGAATATTATCCTCCACGATAAATTCAGTGTGCTCAGTACCATATTTTTCAGCTACAGCCCGGGCATATGGAAGCTCGGAAAACTCCTCCTCCCTGAACCCCACGGAAAAAGTTCTGACCGGCTTTCCGGATACGCGCGCCATAAGCGCCACAACCACGGACGAATCAAGCCCTCCGGACAGAAAAGCTCCCAGAGGGACCTCTGATTCAAGCCTTATCCGTACAGACTCTTCTGCAAGTTTGAAAAGCTGTTCCTTCTTTTCCTGTAAAAGATCCTTAAACTCCCCGCCGGTTGTTTTTATCTTATCACCGGCAGCGTGGCCGGAACTTATCTTCTCCGGAAGATCCCAGTACTTTTTTATTTCCGCGCGGCCGTCAGGCATGGCATGAAGAATACATGCCGGAGGCAGTTTGCGCACTTCCCTGTAAATACTCATTGGCGCAGGCACACACTGCAGGGACAGGAACATATCAAGCGCCTGCATATCTATCCAGCGGGGAATACCGTCTGCGGCCATAAGAGATATAAGCTCTGAGGAAAAAACGAGCCTGTGCCCGTGCATACTGTAATACAAAGGTTTTTTTCCTATTCTGTCGCGTACGATAAAAATTTCCCTGCGTTTAATGTCATACAGAGCTATGGAAAACATTCCGCGCAGATAAACAGGAAAATCAGCCCCGGTCGCCTCATAAAGATGAACAATAACCTCTGAATCGCTTTCCGTGGCAAAGCGGTGTCCACGTGCGACAAGCGCTTTTCTTATATCGCGGTAATTGTAAATTTCCCCGTTAACCACCGCCACAACAGTACGGTCCTCGTTATAAACAGGCTGTTTCCCACCGTCTCGGTCTATTATGGCAAGCCGCCGCATTCCCAGTGCGGTATTCCGTCCGAAATAAAAACCGTCATCATCCGGCCCACGGTGATACAGAAGGGCATTCATGGCATAAATTTCCCGTTCCCTCACGGGAGCCGGGGTAAAGTTATATATGCCGCATATTCCGCACATTTTATTTTCCCGCTATAATATTTCTTTTCCCGTGGACGTGCCACTGTTTCCGCTACGGAAATTCCACACCCTGCCTACAGAATATCCAAGACCGTAAACAAATATCAGCCCTGCAAGCGTAATGGTTATATATCCAAGTATGTGCCCGGTAAAAGCCATGGCGAAGGCAGCATCCTTCTGTACCCCCCATACCCCCATTACAGCCGCAACTCCGGCCTCGTAATTGCCGAAAAATCCCGGCATGGCAGGGATGGAACATGCTATGGCGCTTGCCACGGTTACTACAATACAGTGTGCAGGCCCAAGCATATCCTGCAAATGGAACGCATACACCAGAACCAGAATTGTAAATGCGTTTACGCACCACTGGAACATCGCAGCCAGAACAGTTATAATTCCCCTTTTCCAGTCTTTAAACGCTACGGCCCCTGCTGCAATCTGGGAAAGTATTTTTTTCAAAAAAACGAAGCGTGTGAAAAGAGGCTCCAGAATTTTTAATTTAACAAGCCTGTCAGCAAAAATCACAGCACATATCCCTGCTGCAACGGCAGTAAAAAGCAGTATAATAGCAGATTTATGCTGAAAAATATCACCTTCAACACGTCCGGATATTCCTACCAGAGACAACAACAGGACAAGCGCAATAACATCAAGCGCCCGTTCAACCACAATAGTAGCGAAAACAGTAACAACCGGCATATGGAATACTCCGGCGCCGGCTGTGCCGCGCAATATCTCACCAAGACGGAAGGGCAGTACATTGTTAAGTGCCAGTCCAGCCGTCTCCATACGGAATGAATCCCACACACGCACTCTGTTTACAGGATCAAGCAGAAGTTTCCACTTGACGCCACGCATGAAAGCCTCAGCAAGGTTTGTAAGCACCGCCAGGGCCAGCAGGGCATAATCTGCCTGCCTGCATGCCTCCGAAAGACGTGTGAAATCAACGCCTTTCAGGGCATACCAGAACAGACAGACTCCGGCAAGAATTCCGGCCGCTACGGTAAGTCTGGCCTTCATCAGGCAGCGTCAATATCCCGCAGGAAAGCGTCTTCCGTGCTGTCGCGGCCCAGGAATTTACGTACCTGTCCGGCCTCATCATAACTTCTGCCCGGAGCCAGAATAAGTTCACGGTAACGTCTGCCAGTCTCGCGGTTCATAACCCCGGTGTCAAGGAAACGGCCAAACAGGTCAACGGAAATAACGCGTGACCACAGATAGCTGTAATACCCTGCCTCATATCCGCCCATTATATGTCCAAACGAAGCCTGCGGGTGTGTACCTTCGCTCATTGGAACAAGCGCTATTTTCTTCATGAGACGTGCATATACCTTTGTTGTATCCACTTTGCCCGCAGCCGTGTGATAATACATATCCAGTATGCCGAAAAGCAGCTGACGCAGATAAAACAGTCCTGAATCCATATTGCGGGCTGCAATTATCTTCTGTATTGTTTCGTCAGGGAGTTTTTCATCAGGATTACGGAAATGGCCTGAAATTTTCTTCAGTACTTCCGGCTGGTAAGCCCAGTTTTCAAGTATCTGTGAAGGCACCTCCACGAAATCCCGTGAGACACTTGTTCCGGAGAATGTGGCGTATTCCGCCGTTGTAAATATATTATGCGTAACATGTCCGAACTCATGGAACAGTGTTACCACATCATCAAATTTCATCAGAGACGGCTTTTCCCCGGTGGAAGGCGTAAAATTAGCAACTATGGCCGCAGCAGGAATATTATAAGAGCCGTCCGGCAGTCTTCTGCCACTTCTTATTCCGAAGCAGGCTGCATGCTTGTACTTTCCATCACGCGGGAACAGATCGAAATAGAAATAAGCAGCTATGCTTCCGTCATCATTACGCACCTCATAGGCACGCACATCCTTGTGCCATACAGGAAGCTGCGCCGGAACAAATTTAGCCCCCAGAAGATTACCGAATGTATCAAGCATTCCGGAAAGCACTGTTTCAAGCGGGAAATATTCCTTTATTTTTTCTTCTTCGATAGAATACTTCGTTTTCTTAAGCAGATTATTATAGTAAGCTGTTTCCCAGGCATGAAGGAATTTTTCTTTTCCGCCTTTAAGTTTAATACGCTCTGCAAGTTCCGCTTTTCCCTTTGCCTTAAGACGCAGGCGCAGTCTTTCCTGAAATTCCTTTACCGCAGTGGAATTCCCGGCCATTCTGTCGGAAAGAACATAATCGGCATAATTTTTATAACCCAGCAGTTTTGCTATTCTCCGGCGCAGTCCTATGGCCTTTTCAAGAAGAGACACATTGGTTTTTCCACCCCTGTTGTTAAAAAGAAATTCCAGACGGCGGCGCGCATCCCCGTTTTCTGCATTGGCCATAAACGGAATATAATCGGGATAATTCAGTGTTATTATATATTTTCCGGAACTGCTTTTCTTAAGCCGTGCCTTATAATCAGCCGGAAGTCCTTTAAGTTCCTCTTCATCGACCTCCAGGAAATCATTCACCTCACGCAGATTCTTTGAGAATTTAAGCTCTGCGCTTACAAGTTCCTTCATCAGTTTTTTTACCTGTCTGCGCTGTTTCTCGGGCAGGCCGAGACCGTTCTGCCTGAAGCCAAGCATTATCTTGTCAAGCAGACGCTGCTCAATCTCTCCGTTTTTCTCCCCTTTGCCGCAATATTCCTTAAGCGCATTATAAATATCCTCACGCGTATTCAGATCAACGGAATACTGACTTATTTTCATCTGAAGCTGCATGGCGGCATCACGAAGTGCGGCATTGTCACTTGTATACGCAAGAAACACAGGTACGGTAACACCTTCCGCGAAAGCGGCTGTTGCCTCCTCAAAAGCAGCAACGGTATTGGCAAAATTTCTCTGATGTGCCGGAGTATGAAGAATTATATTTATTTTTTCCTCAAGCTCGTTTATAAGTCTGTCAGAAAGAGAAAGAACCTCTTCAGGTTTTAAATCAAAAACTGGTGCTCCGGGCATTTTCAACCTCCAAAATATATATATTTATTTTACAAAAGAATAATACAGGAATGAAAAAGGACGGCTGTCAGCCGCCCTTTTTCTGTGAAAACACAACTGAAGAACAATGTATTCTGTCAGTCTGTCACCTTGGAATACAGCACAACAGCACTATGTGGCTGAACTGTTACTTCCGCAGACTGTCCTTCAGTGAAGGTCATTTTGCCGCCATTGAAAATATCGCGGTATGTTCCGGGAGTGATATCTGCACCCAGTTTTATTTTATTCTCGCCTTTGTTAAGGAACACAAAAACAGTCTGGCCCAGATAATCGCGGCGGAAAACATAACTGTTCTTTGTTGCCGACAGGAAAGTCTGACGCCCCTTCTGCAGAACCTCGTTGCGGTGGCGTATGCGGTTAAGTTTCTTTATATGACCATAAAGAGTTCCTGTCTTTGCCGCATTAATTCCTTCCTCACCCAGCATTGCACGGTTGTCAGGCTCATTTCCGCCTACCATCTGCGCTTCCGTACCGTAATAGAGACAGGGGATTCCACGGCTTAGGAAATAGAAATTAAGGGCATCCTTGTACTGCTGCTCATAGGCAGGCGAATCAGGTGAATTGAAACGCGGTCTGTCATGATTATCAAGATATGTCACAAGGAAAGTGGGATTCTTGTACTTGGGATCATTCTCAAAAATAGCACTGGCATCGGCATAATTTCCGCCCTTGAAAACGCGTTCCATTGTACCATAATCACCCAGCGCGGAAAGCGGCATATCAAGTACACTCATGCCAGCCTCAAGCGAATCGCCGTTTGAGAGCTTGGTATAAGAGGCCAGTTTGTCATATTCATTCTCTGTCCAGACCTCACCGAACACAAAGAAATTCTTCTTGTTACGGTGCATATTGTCAACAAATTTTTCCCAGAAAGCCTTGTCTACCCATGTTACAGTGTCAAGGCGGAAGGCATCAACACCCATTTTCTGGTACTTCTTATATATCTTTGTGAACCATTTGAGAACTCTGGGATTGTCATCATTGAAATCCAGCAGATCAGCTATTACATTTCCGTCATGGTTAAACCAGTTATGCTTGTCATTCCAGTAATCATATGTGCGGCCAAGGCCTTTAACAGTTCCGCGCTGGTTGTACCATTTCACATTGCGGTTCACATCGCCGCCATGAGCATGATTTACCACCACATCCTGTATGATCTTCATTCCTTTGGCATGAACAGCATCTATAAGATCCTGGTATGTGGCACCTTTGCTTTCCAGATGAGGATCTATCTTGCTGAAATCATAAGCCCAGTAACCGTGATAGCCGGCGGCGTCATAAGTATTTGAAGAATTGACATAGCGGCCTTCCGGCTGTTTTACCGGCGGAGTTATCCATATGGCAGTGAAACCCATACCTTTGATATAGTCAAGGTTATCTATGAGTCCCTTGAAATCCCCGCCCTGATAATACCGCAGATTGCCAGGCACGAATTCATCACCGTACAGATTATTGTTTGAAGGATCACCGTCAACAAAACGGTCCGTCATAACAAAATAGATTGTCTCCTCGCGGAAATCTGTCCGCTCTGAAACATCCTTTCCGGCTGCATATGCCGCACCGGCGGAAGCCAGCAGGCCCAGAGATAATGTTAAAGCTGAAAGTCTTCTCATTTTTCCTCCGCCTTACTTTATGATAACGAAGTCCACACGACGGTTGTGCGAGCGGCCTTCCTCGGTTGAATTATCCGCGATTGGATTTTCTGATCCCCTTCCCACAACTTCTATCGGGCCTTCGTATTTATATTTCTTTCTTACAATCTTCTCTGCTGCTTTGGCGCGTTTTTCGGACAATTTTATATTGTAGTCCTCCTGCCCGAGGTTATCTGTATAACCTTCAATGCGGAGTTTGGCGCCCGGATAGCGTGACAATTCATTCAGGACAGCTTCTATGTTGTCCGTAGCTACATCTGCCTTGTTAAAATCATAATTTGCAGATTCGCTCATTGTGACGCGTTTTACAACAACTTCCTGCGGTGCGCCCGGTTCATGATACGCGCCATCGGAATTAGGACGCGCTGGCGCTTCTGACTTATTGCAGATAAAACATCCGCTCAGTCCTGCCGCAAGTATCATAAGCATTATTTTTTTCATCTTGCTCTCCAGTGTTGTTTTATAAATCTTTTTTAAATCTTATATGGAATTTATCAGCAGGCGGCGGTCTCTCTAAGAGGAAACCGCCGCCAGTTCTTAATTACCACTGATAGGAAACGCCCACGTTTCCGAATGCTCCGTAAGCATCTCCGCTGATTGAGCCTTCGGCATTTCCGAAGAGCTTCCAGCTGTCGCTAAGGTTGTAAGTGCCGCCCAATCCTGCGCTGAATATAGTGCAGCCTGTTTCGGCGCTGTATATGTCCATCTCAGTGTTATTTGTGGTTGCAAACTTCATTCCAAGGCGGTTATAGCTGGGGCCAAGGATCTGCTTTACGCCAATATTGGCATACCAGTTCCCGGTCTCAGTCTCTTCGCCAGCGAAGTTCAAGCCGAATCTCACGCGGATATTTTCCATATCAGCATTGTGTACACGGAGATTGAGGTCTCCTGCTCCGCTTTCCTCGAAACTGCTCTGATGGCTCAGGGAAACGAGGGCTCCGGCATAAGGAGTAACTTTCACTCCGCCGAATGCGGTCCAGTTGAAGTCATAGCTGGCTTCGGCATCCACGGTGAAACTATTGCCATGATAAGAGGCCTGAGCTGTCTCCTGCATGAAGTTTATGTTTCTGGTGGCATTGTATTCCTGATAGCCACCATATACCATGCCTTTAAATGTCCACTCATCCATCTTATAGCCGCCATATACGCCAAGCGTATAATCGTGAATATCCATTCTGTCGCCGTTCATGTCAATGTCACTGTTGGCTCCGCCCATCATAACGCCAAGGAGGATTCCATTCTCGCTGGAAGAGCGGTCATAACCTGCTATTGTGCCGGTTATGTCATTTGTGAACATACGGCTATTTCCTGTTCCATAGAACTTGTCATGAGATGTGTAAACATTGGCCCACACTGAGTCATGGCATGTCGGGCAGGCAGCCTTGGGATTATCCGCTTTCTGAGTAATTCTGTCATAGACATGCGCGCTCTTGGCATTGGTCAAAGGCTCAAGAGAAGCATTTGCATAAAGAACACCAGCCAGGTCAAGGAGAGCTTCCTTGAATTCTGAATGGGTATTAACAATCTGCTTATCTGACAGCTCAAGGATATATTCACTCTGCATAAGCATGGCTTCCATTCCAGCACCTACGCCAGAACCAAGCTTATAGACATTGTCCATCGCCTTGGCAACTTCCACTCTGTTGTGGCTGCCCAGTTCCAGATTTCTGGTCTTGCCCTCGAAATCAGCTCCCTTACGGGCGATTGTCAGGGTCACAGCAGTAGGAGAGTAATCCAATGATCCAACGAGGCGGGAACCGTCAACGAAGTCTATTACTCCGCCGTATATACTCTTTACGCTACCGTCGTAATCAAACTCGCCGTTCACAGCAGCGCCTGTAAGCACATCATAAGAGACATTGTTGAGATAGCTGTCGCCAGCCACGGTGCTTATAACCTCCATGCCTGCACCGGAAGCAATGTTTACATTATTGCTTACATTGAT
>CACZRG010000169.1 GCA_902783485.1 uncultured Elusimicrobium sp. | reverse complement strand
CTTTTTAGGTTTTTGAATTTCTGTGCATCTTAATGAGAATCTTTCATTCAATGAATTATCTATATTCCCTATCTTTTTTTCTTTATCAGCAGTTATGTTTATTCCTGTTGCATGTTCAAGTCTTTTAACGAGATGTATGAAACGGTAATTTTGTTCATGCTTTGCACCGCAGATTTTACAGATATTATCTGCGAAAGATATGCTTTTGTCAAAATAGAAAAAATGAATACTTTTCAATATTTTTTTAACGTATTCTTTGCAGTTATAATAAACCACAGAATATGAATCCAGCACAGCCAAGGGAGAAGAGGTGTTGGCTAATATCACTTGGGGGACATAATTATTTGCCATTAAATAATCTCCAGGCTGTAAAAATCGTAAATTATTCCTCTGCCACCGAAGCCCTCTTTTTGTGATATTAAGCCGCTGTTCAGGAATTTGCCGCTGTTTTCAGTTGAAATTCCAAAATCAAAATATGTCTTACCGGAAGAATATTCATTAATCAGATAATCAAAAACAAGATCAAGCGCGCCAATTTCCCTGCCTTCGTTTGAATTGGCTATGTATTGAGCATGGACTGTCTGCCCGCAATCAAATATGACAACGCCCGCAAGCATTGTCCCGTTAGAATCAAATGCGGCATAAAGTTTAATAATATCTGGAAAACGCGAAGCCAGCAATGCAAGCTCATCGGCTGTATGCACTGGCTTTGTCCCATGATGTTCTTCTAAAACTTTGGCTAACAAACCTATATAAATTTTAAAATCAGTGCTTTGCTTAACATTTAAACCGTTTTTTATTGCCTTTTTTACGCCGCGTTTTCTTAAATCCGAAAATTTGATTTTATCCGGCAAATATATTGCTGTGGAAATATCGCGCCTTGTCAGCTGTGCATTGTTTCTGAATAAAGCATAAAGGTCTTCATCAGAGGGGTAAACATGGTATACGGACGGAATGCGTTTATAAAGCAAATGTTTTATCTTCTGCTCTTTTAAGAAAGCTGTCAATGAATCCAGCACATCAAGCATTTTTTGCGCTGTCATTTTTTTATTTGAGACAATTCCGCCATAAGTCAATCCGCCATGCGAGCGTATTTCATCGCCGTGAACAGATGCTGGCATAACGGCAATAAGTTTGTCATCTTCGTAAAACATCAAAGAAAAATCTTTAAAACGGTCAGCGTGATAGTCCATGTAATCACGTTTAAGCATAAATGTTCCGTTTTTGGAATTTTCTATAAACTCATCCCAAATCGGCTTTTGCAAAGGATAATATTTTGCTGTTTTTATCATTGTGCCAACTCTGCATAGCCGAAGCCTGTTTTGCCGCAGCCGTTTCCATTATAAAACATATAAGTTTTTTCCTTGTATCTGAATATGAAAGGATAACTCATATTTTCACTGTCCCATCCGGACTTTGATAAATCTATTCCAGACTGTTTTCTTTCCCATTTATATCCGTCATTGGATTCCGCATAGGCAATATAATATCCCCGTGAATAAGTGCGTATGCAGAAATACATTTTATAAATATTGTTGTCTTTCCAGACATAAGGCCTGCCGAAGCCGTGTTCATCGCTGCTCTGATATTCCATGCAGTCAGCAGAATCGTTATGCCAGTGTATGCCGTCATCGGATTCAGTAGTTTTCATCATATAAAGAGGTTTCAGCTTGCCTGCGCTCATTGTCCAGCCCTCTTTATTGCTGCCGATGTACCACATTCGGTATATGCCGTTGTCTTTTATTACATTCACTCCACACCTTGCATACACTTCGTCATTTATCCTGTCCAGTATAGGACTTTTTGAATAGCGTTTAAATGTTTTTCCGTTGTCTTTGCTTATGGCAAGACCGCAGAACATATAATAAGGCACTTTCACACCTTTCTGGAAACCTATGTAATAAAGCCGTATTTCGCCGTTTTCGTTTAAAATAGAGATTGGGACAACCCCATTGTCATCAAAACAGCCGTTCTGTCCTATGTCAAGCACAGGATTCATGCTGATTTCAATAATTTCAGAAGGGTTATCCGGGTTAACGTCAACATATCCTATCCTGCTTACATTGTCTTTGTCGCAAAAGCCGATAAAAACTTTTATTTTATTGTTAATCAATATCGGCGTGGGCAGAATTGCCCATTGATAGCGCCATTCACTATCTTTATCTGCGCAATAAATAAGGCCTTTTTTTACCCATTCCATATCTATTCCGCCTTCCAGTGTTTTTTGCAGTCGCGCCCCATGTCCTTTGCCGGCACTCCGGCGTACATTCTGTTGTCCTCCGTGGATTTGTTCACGGCTGCTCCCATCGCTATAAAATTGTCCCTGCCTATTTTTACTGTGTCCGCAAGGCAGCAGTTAACGCCAAGATATGAATATTCTCCTATTTCGCAAAAGCCGGATATTACACAATGCGATGTAATAAAACAGTTGTCCCTTATTATGCTGCGATGCCCCAAATGGTTGCCGCTCCACATGATTACATTGTTTCCCACCTCAGTGAAAGGCTGCAAGGTATTGTCTTCAAGTATGAAACAGTTATCGCCTATTTTCACATTGTGCCACACAAAGGCTTTTGAACTTACATAGCTTGCCAGCGTATAGCCTTTTGATTTGGTCTTAAAATACATTGAAGCCCTATCTCTGTTAAGATGCGTGCCTGCCATAGCGACAAAGGCATAATATTGTTCAGCAGGATATTCTTTTTCAAGGCTTTCAAAAGGAATTACAGGAAGTCCTAAATAATAAGGCTCTTTTATATACTCTTTGTTTACGGAAAATGCGGCAGGCTTATAATCGCTGTCATGCAAAAAATATTCATAAGCCAGGGCGGCGGTTTCCCCAATGCCTATGATAACGAGCTTTTTTTTATTCATAAGCGTTCCCCTTTTACTGCTTTAAGAAAATCATCATAATTCCGTATATAATCTTCCTCTTTGTAATGCTCGCTGGCAAGCACCATTACCACGCAGTCCCTGCTGAAATTTGTGAACTGGCGCCATATATTGCTTTTTATGTACAGTCCCTGTGCGGGATTATCCAGATGTATTTTTTCCTTATGCCCTCTTCCATCATCAAGCATAAAATCGCAGCTTCCGCTTGTGCAGACTATAACCTGTTCAAGATGCTTGTGAGCATGATTGCCTCTTGTTATATGTGGCTCTGATCCCCAAATATAATAAACCCTTTTTATATCAAAAGGAAAATCCTCGCCTTTCTCTAAGGCTACAAGCTGACCTCTATGGTCCCCATGAACTTTAAAATTCAGTATCTGGTATAACATTCTTTTTTCCCTTCTTCGCTGTCACCAGCCGTTGAACAGGCATTCCGTTCCGCGCATTTTCCACTGAAAGTAAAAGGACGGCTTGAAAACACAAAAAGGATGTTTCCAGAAATACCGCAGTATGTTTTCCGCAAGAACCTTCTTTCTGCTGTCATCTTTGGGAATGAGGTCTTTCCAGGGACTTTCTGCCAACAGCGAAATATATTCTTCCTTGTGCGGCATGAACCAGTTTCTGCGCCATGCCTGGAAATGCCTTATGCGGCAGTCTTCGCGCTGTTTTATTATGTTTTCAAAGTCAAGTCTTTCACAGAACAGGTCGGGCTTGTACAGAAAGCCCATTACATTCCATGAATGCGAAATTATTTTCTTGCGGCCCTGGCATACGAAGTTTATTATGTCCTGGTCAGGGAATTTAAGCATTGTACTGTTTTTTACTGTAAGTTCCAGCATTCTGGCAGGCAGGCCGTCTTCCTGCCATTTTTTGCAGTTTATCAGCAAAACGCCGCTGTTTATGTATTCCGATAAATCAAGTTTTCCACCGAAAAGCCCGTTTAGCTTTCCGTTTTTCATCACATGATAATCCAGCGTTCCCGCAACATAATTATTTTCAAGTGGAGTATTCCACAGTTCTGAAAGCGAAGAACGCGCCATTATATCGCAGTCAAGATAAAGAACCTTGTCTTCTTTGATGTATTCAGGTATGAAATAGCGGCAGAATATAGCTGGAGTAAGCCTTTTTTCTGAAAGAACGCAGT
>CACZRG010000168.1 GCA_902783485.1 uncultured Elusimicrobium sp. | reverse complement strand
CTGGTGAGTTTTTCAGCCTGCTGAATGCTTTTTTCAGGGTTTCTGCTGTCATGAATGGCTCGTCACCCTGTATGTTTATTATGTAATCAGCATCAGTGCCACGGCTTGCCTCGTATACCCGGTCAGTTCCGGATTTACATTCCGGGCTTGTCATAACCGCATCTGCACCTATGGACTTCAGGAAATCAAACACGCGCTGATCTTCTGTTGCCACCTTGACCGCGCCAAGGCCGGTTTTAACCGCAGCTTCCCATACATGCTGTATCACGGGTTTTCCTGCCAGTCTGGCAAGTACCTTGCCGGGGAATCTCTGCGAGCCGTAGCGCGCCGGAATAACTATAAGACATTTTTCTGACATAATTTTTTTGTTTTCCTGGCTGTTAATTCAGCGTGGTTCAGTTGGTCTGGGAATAACGCAGTTCGCGTTTTGTAAGTTTTGCTGATACTGAACCAAAGAATGTTTCTGCTTTCAGCAGCACTGGAATCTGGTCGTCATCATCTGTAAGCCATACGAACAGCCTTTTGCCGGTTTTTGATACGAAAATGCCTTCCTCACCTACTTTTGGTTCACCCACTATACATTTCTTTTTGCCGAATATTGTGGCTATTTTCTCATTGCGTACCACGCCTGCTTCCATTCTCCAGTTCTTTTTCGTGTTCACATCCATCAGTATCTTGTCGCCTTTTTTCATTTTCATGGCGCGTACTTTGTACATGGCCGAGAGAATATCGCTTACGGGAATTTCAAGCACACCTTCGAATGAGGAAAGCTCACGTTTTCGGTTGAGTTTTCTGCCGAAATAACGATGGTTTGCACTGTCAAAAACAGCCCATTCATTGCGGAAATAATGGCCTTCATTGAGTTCTTTGTAATATCCGTAGGAATTAAGTGTTTCAGTATCAAACCAGCTGTCATTTCTGTCATGCACTTTGTAGATTTTTTCCACGAAAGAGGAGGATTTTACACCTGAAAGTATATGATATGCCGTATGCGTGCCTATCTCTACTATGCCATCGCAGAACAGCCATGCGGATCCTACGCGTGTGGGGCCAAGGTATACATCGTATTCAAGATATTCGCCATTTTTAAGGGCGGAATATTCAGTTTTTGCCGGTCCGGTTGATACAGGCATTCCGAAGAATGGGTGATGAAGAAGGCCTTGTTCAGTATATACTTTTTCTGAAGGCTGAAGTGCATTCCCAGTTGTGGACTTTTTCTCTTCTTTTTTTGCGGTATTTTTGTCCGTCTTTGCTGCCGTGGATACATTACTGTCCTGTGCTGTTGCTGTTCCGTCTGTCTGGAAAGAGGCGGCATATGACGGCGCATATGTGCCACAGAATAAAACTGCAGATAAAACTATAAATAATTTCATAAAAATATCCTTCATAAAAATCTTCAATTAACGCATGGCATTGCTTTGGCCAGAGACAGTAATGTGCCGAATTTCCTGACACCGCTGTTTTTTTTCAGTGTGCGCAGTCCTGCACCAGTGAGTACAAGAAATCCAGGAATTCCGGCCGCTTCCGCAAGTTTAAGATCTCCGGAACTGTCACCTGCGACAAATGAACGTGACATATCTGCCCTGGTATCTTTTAAGGCTTCTTTCAGCAGTCCGTCTGAAGGTTTGCGGCAGACACATCCGGCAGACGGAAGGTGCGGACAGATATATATGCCAGAAAGCGCTATGCCGGACTGAATAAGCTGTTCCGCCAGCATTCCGTTTATTTCTTTTGCAGTTTCAAGCGTCATATATCCGCGGTCTATTCCTGAATGATTTGACAGAACAATTATCTGATATCCTTTGTCCGTAAGCAGTTTAAGCGCTTTTATGGTACACGAATAAAGGCTGAACTGATCCGGCCTGGTTACATATTCCCCATGCCTGTTTCTGTTCAGTGTTCCATCACGGTCCAGAAATGCTGCGGGTCTGCCATTGTTTCTTCTGCTATAAAAGATCTTCATTTTTTTATCTTTAGTGTAAGCATCAGGCGTAGTATTGACTTTCTGTCCGTATCATCCATGTCAAGAGCTATTTTTAGCAGATACACATCAGTTCCCATAAGTTCTTTCCAGTTTTCCGGAAAGCGTGAAAAATCCTTGAATGTTGTTATTATAGGGGCTTTCCCTGCCGCATTACGGGCCGACATAAGTTCGTCTTCCGTATAATTGTGATGATCAGGATACCGCCATGTCTGCCTGATATTTATTCCGAGCTGAGTAAGGTTTCCTTCAAATGATTCCGGATTGCCTATTCCTGAAAGTGCTACTGCGTCGCGTCCATTGAAAAAGCCTATGTCATAATCTTCTTCAGTATCCGCCTTTAAAAATGACATTGGCTTATGTGAACTTTCCAGCACAGGTGCGTATGTGTATTCGCGTACTGCTTCACGCAGATTGTCTATTTCTTTGCGGTCAACAAGTTCACAATGCGTAAGCAGCACTACTGTAGCCCTTTCAAGCCCTTTCGGAGTCTCCCGCAGATTGCCATAAGGCAGCAGATGATCCTTTGTGAAAGGCTGTGCCGCATTTACAAGTACTATGTTTATATCCCTTTTCAGCTGAAAATGCTGAAAACCGTCATCCATTATCGCCAGATCGGCTCCATACTGGAATGCTGCGACAGTTCCTGAAGCATATCTGTTTGGACTTATAAGAACCGGGACCTTGTGTCCAAGTTCCCGCGCTATCATAAGAGGCTCGTCTCCGCATTCCTCTTTGGGAGGATTGTCTCCTTCGGCTATTACAGTTACGGAATTACGGTTCTTCTTCCTGTTGTAGCCTCGTGTAAGCACAGCCGGTTTTATGCCTTCCTGCAGCAGCATTGTGCAAAGAGTTATTATTGCAGGGGTTTTGCCAGTGCCACCTGTGGACAGGTTGCCTACGCATATAACAGGAATGTCAAGTTTTTCTGTTTTCAGTTTTCCGGATTTATAAAGTTTCTCCCGAAGTGATGCGCCTGCTCCATAAAGAAGGGAAGCGGAAAAGAGAACGGCTTTTCCGTACCATTTTTTCCGCAGCTTGTTTCTTCTTTCTTCGGGTGTTTCTGGCTTCTGAGTCATTATTGCTCCGGGATACAAAGATATATTATATCAAAGTAGGGCGGAAAAGACCGCAATTATATTATTCTTGCTCCTCCTTTTTTCAGATGAAGAGCGAAATCCCATATATTATCACCGCCTTTTATATAAAGGCGGTCTATTGTGTTTTTTTCCCGGTCCCAGGGCCAGGCAGTTATTCCTTCCCTGAAACTGAAATCAAAAGTATAGCCGGCGTCAATTACATTTCCACGCACACGGTCATCGTATGCACCGTCTCCGTATGGGTAGGCAAAAGCGCAGAGTTCACGGCCAAGGGCCTCTTCTGTTTTCTTTTTTGATTCCGTGATTTCGGTTACTGCTGCTTCCGGGTCTATCTGCGTGAGATGCGGATGATTCAGTGTGTGTCCTCCGAAGTCAAAAACACCGCTTTCCTGCATTTCTTTTATCTGTTCAATTGTACACATATTTACCCATGGTTCAGAAGCAGGGTTGTGCCATTCATTAACTTTTCCAAGAGTGTTCCAGACAAGGAAGATATTTCCTTTTGCTCCTGCTTCCTTAAGAACGGGATATGCCTCCGTATAATTATTCTGGTAGCCGTCATCGAATGTTATCAATACGGCTTTTTCAGGCAGTGGTTCATTGTTTTTATAAATCTCATGCAGTTCACTGAATGTAAGTGTTTTCCAGCCATTATCAATAAGATATTTAACCTGTTTCCTGAAATTATCTGTGCTTACCCACAGATCCTTAAGACACGGGGACGGGGGAACTCCTACCTTGTGATAACACAGAACGCGCAGTCCCTGTTTTGTTTTTCTCCACCAGGGAAAGCGCAGGCTTGCCAGAACAGTTACGGCAATTACGGCAATAACAGATACTATGATGATCATAAAAGACCGGTCTCCTTCTTGATTTTACGGTTTACTGTCAGAAATTTTTGTTTTCTCAATGGCGGCATTGAAAACCATATCCACGGTTATGAGTTTCATGCAGAGAAAATGTCCACGTGGACATTTTTTTGAGCCGTGCAGCGCACAGGGACGGCAGGAAAGAGGAACCTGAACAACTGAATTATTTCTGCCGTATGGAAAGAATCCTAACTCCTTTGTGGTTGGCCCGAATATCCCTACTGTTGGCACTCCAAGTGCGCAGGCAATGTGCATGGGACCGGAATCATTGGAGATGAATACTTTAAGGCCACGTATTGCCTCCATAAGTTCCGGCATTGTTGTTTCTCCGGTAAGGTTCACGCAGTTTTCAGTACCGGCGGCCTTTTCAATATTTCTGTTCCATTCTTTTTCTCCGGGCCCACCGGTTATAAGAACTTTCGAGCCTGTTTCTGCGGAAAGACGGCGTATGAGTGCAGCCCAGTTTTCGGCGGGCCAGCGTTTTGTCGGCCATGCTGATCCGGGATTTATTCCGCATATAAGGCCTCTGGCAGCTGAAATAGCAGAAGATGCAGTGGCATCAGGTTTTAGCCCTGGAAAACCGGTCCGGAGATTTCGGGTAAGTGGAGAAAGCAGTGAGAGATTCCTTTCCACATCATGCATAAGCCATGAAAATGGAATCTTATGTGTAAGCAGAAATCTTCCTGCGCTGTTTGAGAAACCTATCCTTACCGGGACTCCGGCTTTCCACGCAATAAATGCGCTACGTATAGAACGGTGCGGAATAATTGCTGCATCATATTTTCTGGCCGCTATTTCGGAAATTATACGTTTTGTTTCGGCTAATTTCGATTTTGCTGTTTTCTTTCTATCCTCTATGAAATCTACATTTTCAAGCCCGGCTGAAGAAAAAATCTGAACGGTTTCCGGTCTTGTTACAACTGTTATCCTGGCACGTGGAAATGTTTCCCTTATTTTTTTTAAAAGCGGCAGTGTAAGCACGCAGTCGCCCAGAAAGGCTGTCTGCAGCAGTAGAATGTTTTCCGGCGCCTGGGCAAGCTCTGCAGAAGCATAATTCCAGTCTTCCGGTTCAGGTCCACAGTCAGATGCGGGAATATCTATTTCTTTAAGTGTGTCAAGATATTTTTCTACCGTATGCTTTTCCAGGGAGGGGCTTGGAATTCTCATTTTTACAAAAAAATTTCTTGCAAGAGAGGATTTTTTGTACCGTATTATTTTCCCTGCTTTGGAAAAAGCGCATACAAGCCTGCTTCTAAGCACATCGTGAAGATCTAATATGTAATCATACTCTGCCGCATTGATGGCGTTTACCGTAGCGAAAAGTCCTGAGAACGGAATGACCTTATCTATATACGGATTTCCTCTTACCGCTCCGGCGAACTGCGGTTTTACAAGAAAATCTATTTCGGCTTCTGGCAGTGCTTTTCTTATACTTTTCACAACTGGAGAAGTAAGTATAATGTCACCGAGAGAAGACATGCGGATTACAAGTATTTTCTTTTTATGTGTTCCGTTCATTACGTAAAAATTATATCATTTACTGATAAGACTGCAGACCTGCCTGGCTGCATATATCCTGTCGGCATCAGGTGTTTCTGTCTGTAGTTGTATATTTCTGAATTTCTGCCTGTCGTGATGTAAAAAACGGCAGGTACCGGAGTTTGTTATGGAAGATAAAAAAGAAGAAGAACAGCTGCCTCTTAAAGATGTTCTGAAACTGCTGTTTAAGGCTTCAAGAGGATTCTGGCTTGTCAATGTTGTCAATTTTGGTGACGGTATTGCCTATTTTGGAATGCTCAACCTGATGACGCTTTTTCTCGGCACCAAGCTTGGAATGCCGGACAGTCTTTCCGGCTGGACTGTGTCACTGCTTACAGGGCTTGTAACATTGTTCATGTTTGGTGGTGGGTTTGTTTCTGATAAATTAGGAGTCAGGAAAGCCCTTACATTCTGTCTTGCACTGCTTTTTGGCGGAAGACTTCTGCTCAACTGTACATCGTATATTCCATCATCCGGTGATTCATGGCTGCAACCGGCGTATCTGTTATGCTGGCTGGCTATAGTCGCGATAGCTTTTGCAGAAGGCGTTATCCAGCCTGCCCTGTATGCCGGAGTTAAGGAGTATACTGACGAGCGTACAGCAACCATGAGCTACAGTTTTCTGTACGCCATTATGAATCTGGGTATAATGTCCGAAAGTTTCATTTCGCCTTTCATACGGACAAATGGCGAATTTATAAAAATAGGCGGAAAACCGATACATGGACTTGGCTGGGATTTTGACGGGGTTTTCTGGGTATGTATAGCTGCAACAGCAGTAATGCTGCTTGTTCATATCTGCTTTTTCACAAAGAAAGTTGAGGAAACAGACCGGCAGGTGAAAGAAACGGCAGCTGAGGAGGACAGCGGTCCTAAAACATTGTCCGAAAAGATCAGAAGCATGATGATATTTGATGGACGTTTTTTCTTTTTCATCTTTGCCCTGCTGCCAGTGCGTACACTGTTTGCTCATCAGTGGCTTACGATACCGGATTACATAATGCGCTGCTTCCCGGCTGAAGTCGGCGCAAAATATGAATGGTTTGCAGCTCTCAACCCTCTGATTATCGTTATTTTTGTCCCGCTAATAGCGGCTTTTACACGCCGTGTGAATGTTATTACCATGATGATAGCGGGTACAACGCTCTCCGCACTTACAACATTTATTCTTGTGCCTGGGCCACATCTGGGTTCTCTTATAACCTACATACTGCTGTTCTCTCTCGGAGAGGCTGTGTGGTCATCCCGTTTCCTGGAATACGTGGCGGGAATCGCTCCGGCCGGAAGGGTTGGGGCGTATATGGGGCTTGCGAATCTGCCGTGGTTCCTTGCCAAATTCACAACTGGTCTTTATTCCGGCAGTATGCTTGCCCACTTCATTCCCAAAGAGGCATCAATGGTGGATAAGGCCTCAGGAAGTTCGGAAATGTGGCTGATATATGCGCTTATAGCCTGTATATCTCCAGTGCTGCTTATTGTTTTCCGCCGCTATCTTTCCGATTCAGGAAAAAAGACCGGAGATACCGTACAGACAGCCTGACATCATTAACTTCCAGAAATTATTGTCCGCCGCAGGTTATTCCTGCGGCGGTATTTCTTTTCTGTATTGGTTTACATATCCCTGCAGATGTTGTTTTTTTGTCTGACCAGCCTGTGTCTGATTGAAAAATTATGCAGGTATTTTCCTGAAATGCTATTTTGCATATCTTCTTTTTTTTTTATATATTAGATATATGCGTGCGCTAAAGATTTTCGTACTGTCAGTTTTAATATCAGGCCTGATTCTGATGTCAGGTGTATGTTCTTATGCCGCTGACAGTCTGAGCGTGGCGGGATTTACGTCCGTGTTTTTCAGCATGAGGGACTCGCTTGGAAGTGGCGGGTACGCGGTAACG
>CACZRG010000167.1 GCA_902783485.1 uncultured Elusimicrobium sp. | reverse complement strand
TAAAATTCATAAGGGATTACGTTGATATACCGCCTGAAATGCTTAAAAGAGCCGATGAGCTTTCAAAAGAAGGAAAAACAGTCATGGCCTTTGCTGAAGAGGCTGCATATGAATCTGCTGTAACCGGAGAACAGGGTGAGAAAAGCCCTCATCAGGGACAATTCCTTGGAATCATTGCCGTTGCTGACAGTATAAAGCCTGATTCAGCCCGCGCAGTGCGTGCCCTGAAGCAGATGGGCATAAAGGTTGTAATGCTTACAGGGGATAATGAAAATGCTGCCCGCGCTGTGGGGCGGCAGGCTGGCGTAGACGAAATAATAGCGGATATCCTGCCAGGAGAAAAAGAGGCGGAGATACGCCGTCTGAAAGAACAGGCACGTTGTATGAGGGGAAAAAATCTTGTTGCCATGGCAGGAGACGGCATAAATGATGCGCCGGCGCTCGCATGTGCTGATATCGGGATAGCAATAGGTAATGGAACGGATATTGCCATAGAAGCAGCTGGAATAGTTCTTATGAACAGCAGTCTTGCCGGTGTTACTGACGCCATACGCCTTAGCCGTGCTGTACTTTGCAACATACATCAGAATCTGTTCTGGGCTTTCTTTTACAATGCGGCACTTATCCCGGTTGCGGCAGGTGTTTATTATAAGGTTTCCGGTCTTGTGCTTAATCCAATGCTGGCTGCCATGGCAATGAGTCTTTCAAGCATATGTGTGGTTATGAATGCGCTGCGGCTTAATATGTGGAAAGCGGAAAGTATATCTGCCGGAAATACTGGGCAGCAGACGTACGGTAAAGCAGCTTCCCGCAGAAATACATCAGGAAAAAAAGAATGTGAAGATTTATGCATGGAAAAAGAGAAAAAAACAGAAACAGAATATACCGCTGAAAAAAATAAGGAGAAGGAAAAAAACATTATGACTGAAATATACAGGGTTGAAGGAATGATGTGCGCGCATTGTGAAATGCATGTAAAAAAAGCTGTTGAGTCAATAGAGGGTGTAGAGGAAGTATCCGCCAGTCACGAAAAAGGTGAAATAACAGTAAAATCATCAGTAAAAATCGCCCCGGAAACCATAAAAAAAGCTGTTATGGAAGCCGGATATAATTTTATAGGCTGAAAAATAATGTGGCTATAGATACAGATATCCTTAATTTCCCGGAATGATGATTTTTAGGAAATAATTATTATTGAGTGCAGGCTGAATCTGTTGAATATACGTTCCGGACAGATCTGTTATTAACGGTTGTAATGTCTTTGTTGTTAAGGCCAGATGGAATGTGTGCCGTTCCGGAAATTCTGCCACATTTAAAAGCGTGTTCATAAATATGAAGTATGATTTGCCTGTCAATCACTCAATAAAGTATAATATCAAAAAAGGATTTTTTTAACATTAAAGTAAAAGAGAGATACATAATAATGGCATTAACCAAAAATCAGAAAAGAGAAATAGCGGAGAAATTCTCCGAAAAACCGAACGATACCGGCGCGACAGCGGTGCAGATAGCTCTCATCACTGAGAGAATCAAATATCTTACTGAGCATACCAAAGCCAACCCGAAGGATCATGCTTCCAACGACGGCCTCGTCGCTCTCGTTTCGCAGCGCAAGAGCCTCCTTGCCTATCTCGAAAGAACAAACAGAGAAGAATACAAGAAAGTAATTGCCAAACTGGGCCTGAGGAAATAATCAGAACAATGGCTTCAGATAATGGAATAACCCGCCTGGAAACGCAGGTGGGTGATAAAACCCTGTATTTTGAGACAGGCGAACTGGCAAAGCAGGCTGGTGGCGCTGTTACATTAAGACTGGGTGAGACAATCGTTTTCTCGGCGTGCTGCCAGGCTTCAAAACCTAAAGATACGCCTCCTGAGTTTACACCACTCAGCTGTGATTACCGCGAAAAAACCTATGCGGCGGGAAAAATACCCGGTGGTTTTTTCAAGCGCGAGGGAAAAGCAAGAGATAAGGAAATTCTTGCCTCCCGTCTTACAGACCGCTCCGTACGCCCGCTGTTCCCTGATTATTTCAATACTGAAACACAGGTAAACTCCTTAGTCATATCAGCTGATGGGAAGAATGAGGCTGATGTTCTCAGCATCAATGCGGCGAGTGCGGCACTTATGATTTCCGATATACCGTTTAATGGTCCTGTAGGTGCGGTAAGAATCGGAAAGAAAAATGGCAAATTCATATTCTTCCCTCAGCATGAAGAGCGTCCCGGACTGGAAATGGAACTTGTTATTTCCGGTACACGCCAGGGTATTCTCATGGTTGAAGGCGGTGGGAAACAGATTCCAAATTCGGATCTTATCTCCGCTATGGAAACAGCCCATCCGGAAATTGTCAAAATCTGCGATCTTCAGATAGAGATGCAGAAACTCGTGGGAAAACAGAAGACTCCTGTTGCAACACCGGAAATTAACCCGGAACTCAAGGCCGCTGTTGAGGAAATGAGCCGCGAGCCGCTTAAAAAACTGCTTGCCTCACGCCCTGTAAAACAGGTTCTTGAAGCCGGAATGAGCGAAATAAAAGACAAGGCGTCTGACGCCATGGTTGCGAAATATCCGGATGACAGTACCGCCTCATATCAGGCTAAGACAATTGTGGAAGATATAATCTATGAGGAGTCACGCAGGCTTGTGCTTGATACAAGGCTCCGCGTAGATGGAAGGAAACTTGATGAGATCCGTCCGATAACCATAAAGACACATTATCTGCCACGTCCGCACGGGTCCGCGCTTTTCACGCGTGGACAGACACAGTCCCTTGCCACAACAACTCTTGGTACTGTGGAAGACAAACAGCTTATTGAGGATCTTGAGGGAAAGAGCGAAGACCGCTTTATGCTTCATTACAATTTCCCGAGCTTCTCAACCGGGGAAGTGCGCCCTGACAGAGGGCCGGGCCGCCGCGAAATTGGCCATGGCTATCTTGCAAAACGCGCTCTCGCTCCGCTTCTGCCTCCGGAAGATAAATTCCCGTATACAATACGTGTTGTTTCCGATATAATGGAATCAAACGGCTCATCATCAATGGCCACTGTGTGCGGAGGTTCTCTTTCCCTGTTTGATGCAGGTGTTCCTATGCTGGCCGCATGTTCCGGTATTGCCATGGGTCTTATAACCGACGGTGAAAAGCACGCAGTGCTTTCCGATATCGCCGGTCTTGAAGATCACTTCGGCGATATGGATTTCAAACTTGCCGGTTCGCGTAATGGCGTGACAGCTTTCCAGATGGACGTGAAACTTGCTTCCGGCATTCCCATGGATATAATGAAGGAAGCCATAGAGCAGGCTACCAGAGGCCGTGAGCATATTCTCGGTCTTATGGAAAAAGCGTTGCCGCAGCCTAAGAGCGATATTTCCCAGTATGCACCGCGTGTTGCCAAACTGAAACTGCCGAAAGACAAGATTGGAGCTTTCATAGGCCCCGGCGGAAAGAATATACGTGGTATCATTGAGAAAACCGGCGCAAACATCGAAGTCGAGGAAGATGGAACAGTTCTTGTTTCCAGTCCCGACAGGGATTCTCTTGAAGCCGCCCGTTCCATGGTTGAGCAGTATACGCTTGAAGTGGAAGTTGGCAAGGTTTACAAGGGCCGTGTTGTTTCAATAGTTGATTTCGGAGCTTTTGTGGAAATACTTCCCGGCAAGGAAGGTCTGCTTCACATATCCGAGATTGATGTAAAACGCACGAACAGAGTTGAAGATGTCCTGTCAATGGGCCAGGAAATTGAAGTCAAGGTCATTGATATGGAAAATTCGGGCAAGTTCCGTCTGTCCCGCAGGGCTCTGCTCCGCAATAAAAAATAAGCAATGAATAAAATACCGCCGGTATAAAAGCCGGCGGTATTTTTCAATATCGCAAGGGCACTTTTATTATGGCAGAAAAAAACGCTTCTCCGGTTAATGAAGACCCGATTTCGGTAGTAAAACAGTTTTATAATTTCATGTATTCACGGAATCTCGAGGTTGTGGAATACTCGAAAGATGATACGTATATAAAACTGGTGCGCAAACACACTCCTGTTTCCCAGCCTGTACATCTTGTAAACGCTCCGGCTGAAATCATTACGGAGCAGAAAAAAGAGACCGTAAAACAGGTTCGCCAGGAGGATGATGGAACATATATAAAAGCTCCTCTTGCCGGAATTTTCTACAGGGCGCCTTCACCATCAAGTCCTCCTTATATACGCGATGGCGACCAGGTAAAAGAGGGACAGGTAATATGTGTCATAGAGGCTATGAAGGTTTTTAATGAACTGAAGGCTGAATATGACTGCACTGTAAAAAAAGTAGTTGTTGATAACGGCACACCGGTTGATACCGGGGATGTGCTTTTCATAGTGGAAAGATTGTAAAAAGGGCGTAAAAATGCAGGAAACAGAAAAATACAGGGAAACACTTATTCAGAATGCCGGAAAAATCCTGAAGGCGCTGAAATCTTCCGGAGGTAGTTCTACCTCTTGGGAACTGAAATTAAAGCTCCACCTTTCCGGCTCCGCCTTATATCTTGCACTTGGACGTCTTGAAGCCACGGATAAAATAACTCTTTTCCCTGGAGAACTTAATCTTACTGTAAAGCTCAACCAGGAAAAGAAAAACGGGGCGGCCTAAGCTGTTCCGTGTTTTTTGGCCCTGCAATGATACAGAAAACGGGAAAGCGTTCTCAATCCGGCAGTGTAGCCGTGAAGAAAATGGCGGCAAAGAAAACAGGCAGGGCCTCCTCCCGCACCAAAACAAGAAAGCAGGAGGAAAAATCTTCTCTGGGTATAGGGTTCTGCTGGCTTGTAACATTTGCTTTCTGCCTTTGGCTGCTTGCTGTGCTTTTTACCGGGGTTGGCGGTTCGGCAAGTGGCAGTGTTTCTTATTTCTTCAAGGAAAATCTGGGATACTGCGCGTATGTTTTTCCTTTTGTCCTGTTGTACTGTCTTGTTACAATTCTCATAAATATCAGTAAGCCGCATAAAGGCCTGCTTACAATGACCTTTGGTCTTGCTGTCTTCACTGCATCTTTATGCGGCATTATGTCCAGAATCAGCATGATTTTTGGAAATCCTGCAGAAGCCGGCAGTGTAGCAGGTGGAAGGATCGGATATAATATAGACAGTACTGCCGTGCACTGGGTAGGCGGTTTTGGAGCAGCACTGCTGTCCCTGCTCCTTTTTTTTGCCGGTGTGCAGCTGCTTTTCAAAATCCCCTGGCTTTCTCTTCTTTCCTCAATGCTGGAACTTATAAAAGAAGATTACCGTATATGGACCGAGGGCCGGCAGGAACTACGTGAAAAGCTTTCCCTCGCAGCAGAAAGGGAAAAAGGGGAAAAGCCTTATAAGGAAATAGAGCCTGTTGCCGTAACAGAAAATAGTGGCAGACAGGCAGGAGAGGAAAAAGAAGCGGAACAGAAGGACAGTGCCTGGAAAATTCCTCCGGCTGAAAAAAAAGAGAAGGATATTGAGAAAAAGTCTGAGCCTGTAAAAATTGTAAGGGCTGATGATGGTCCTTCTCCGTATGCCATGCCACAACCAGCTGTGCAGAAAACTGTACAGGCGCCAGCTGTTTCCAATAACAGCCGTGCTGAAAAAACAGCTGCCAGAATACCGGCAGCCCTTCCGCATGATTCAAAAGCAGCAAATACGTACTATAAGGATTTTAAACTGCCGGGAACTGAACTGCTTGACCCTCCTGCGCCGGGAGCTGCCACAGGGCCTTCCGAGCAGGAGACACTGGAAGCAAAACTGACACTTGAAAACACTTTTAAAAGTTTCGGAATAGAAGTACACGTGACTGAAATACACCCGGGTCCTGTTGTTACACGCTATGAGGTTTCTCCGGGGGTTGGTGTAAAGATAACTTCAATAACCAGCCTGGCTGAAGATGTTGCGCTGGCAATGCGTAGCGGTGGTGCTGTGCGTGTCACCGGGCATATACCCGGCAAAGCTGCAATAGGGTTTGAAATACCGAACAAGACCAGGGCAAAGGTTTCATTAAGGGAACTGATAGAAAGCGGAATATTTCTTAATTCCAAGGATCCTCTTACCGTTGCATTAGGGCGGCACGCGGAGGGATCTGTTGCAATTGCTAATCTGGAAAAAATGCCTCACCTGTTAATTGCCGGTGCGACTGCAAGCGGAAAAAGCGTGTTCATGCAGTCGCTGATACTGTCGCTGATATACCGCAATAAGCCGGACGAGGTAAAATTCCTTTTCATAGATCCTAAAAGAATGGAACTTACATTTTACGAGGACATTCCATATCTTTATGACCCTAAATGTGGTCCTGATCAGGTTCATGTCATTACTGATGCTGACGAGGCAGCAAAATCCCTGCAGGGCATGGTAAAGGTGATGTATGACCGCACCAAAAAGTTTTCTGAGGCGAGGGCCAAAAATATGGCTTCTTATAATAAGTGGGCTTTGGAAAACAATCAGCCACAGGAATACCGCATTGTTGTTGTCGTTGATGAACTTGCTGATCTTATGATACAGCAGAAAAAGGTGGTGGAGGACGCAATACAGCGTCTGGCCCAGATGGCAAGAGCGGTGGGTATACATCTTGTGCTTGCCACGCAGAGACCGTCCACAGATGTCATCACAGGTGTTATAAAGGCAAATCTGCCCAGCCGTGTCGCCCTGAAAGTGACCTCCGGCACCGATTCACGTGTCATACTTGATCAGCCTGGTGCAAATTCCCTTTTGGGATACGGGGACCTGCTTTACCTTGCCACTGACAAGCCTGTACCGTCGCGCATACAGGGAGCGTTTGTCAGTGAGGAAGAAATTAAACGTGTTGCAGATTTTGTAAAACAGCAGGCGAAGCCAAATTATGAGCCCCTGCGTTTTGATGAACCTTCGGCTAATTCAGGTAAAGGCAGTTCTTCAGAAGAGATTCTGAATGCGTTACGTCTTATTCTGGCGAGAAAGCGTGTTTCACAGGATCTGCTAAAGGCACATTTCGGTTCTTCTTCCCGCGCCACAAATATTCTGAGCATTCTTGAATGTGACGGATTTATAAAAAAGCCTGAAGGTTCTAATAAATGGGCCATAAATTTTGACAGGATAGAAGCTCACTTGAAAGTATGCAGTGATAAAAGTAATAATATAAATACCCCTGAAGAGGGAACGGAGGAACTTATACCATGAGATCCGTAAAAATATTTTTTGCTTTTACACTTGCCGCAATGCTGTTGCCTTATGTTTTTGCAGCTGACAATAATGTTAAGGAGATTCCCGCACCTGCTACAGGTTCCGTTGTACCGGCAGGCAAAAATCCGTCTTCAGCGAAAGAAAAGAACAAGACCGGGAAGAAGTCGGTGAAGTCTGTAAAAGAGACTGTAAAGCAGGCAGAGAAGAAGGCTGACAAAAGTGAAAAGAGCGGACAGGAACAAAAACTGACAGCTGAGTATGTTCTTTCGGAACTTGAGGCATGGGACAGAAAGCTTGAGTCACTTGATGTCAAATTTCTTCAGACGGTTTTTTTCAAAGAGGCAGATATAAAGCAGAGTATTGAAGGAACAATGCAGTATATTAAGCCTGATCTTCTCCGCATTGAGCATATTTCCCCGGCGAAACAGATAGTCACTACTGACAAAAAGGATATTCTTATTTATAAACCTGATGACAGGCAGGCCATAAAGGCTACATGGGACGGCTGGGTGAAAACACAGAATCAGGCTTTCTATGGAATTCTTGATTTCGGAAATTATTCATCCCTTTCAAAAAACAACAATGTTTCCCTGGAGGGAGGGGAAAAGGGAAAACCTTATGTGCTTGTTTTCACTCCGAAAGAGGGAACAGCCTACAGGCTTGCCCTTACTCTTTCAGGAAAAGATTTCTTCCCGGCTGAGGCTGAACTTTCCGTGGGTTCTGCCGTAACTTCGACAAAACTAATAAAAGTAAGAAAGAATATAACACTGGACAGGGAACTTTTCGGACAGAAGCTCCCGGAAAAAACTGAAATAATCAACTTTTGATAATGACTCTTGCAAACAGAATAACAATAACACGTCTTTCGTTAAGTCTTGTGGTTTTCCTGCTGATTATGGCCGGAAAATGCTGGTCTGAAGCTGCTGCACTTATAGTTCTTATAATTGCTTCAGTATCAGATGCGGTGGACGGTGCAATAGCACGCAGAACAAATACAACAACATCATTCGGCGCCATTGCTGACCCGTATGCCGACAAGGTACTTGTAATGGCAGTGTTCCTTGCTTTTGCTTCAATAAAGGAACTGCAGGTTCCTTTGTGGGCCGTGTTTCTTATTCTGCTGCGTGAACTCACAATTTCAACCCTGCGCGTTCTGGCAGCACTGCATGGCATGGTTATGAAAGCGGAAGCCAGCGGCAAGATAAAAACAACCTTACAGATGATTGCTGCGTTCACTATAATGGTTCTTACCGTGCTGCTGTTCTGGGATAAGGATTATAATCTGCCCCGGTGCCTGGTGCCTGTTCTTAAATACATTCCGTCAATTGTCTGGTGGCTTACGGTGGTTTCCGCCGTTTTTACTATATTCAGCGGTGTGATGTATCTTTATAATCACAAGGATATTATTCAGCTGTCGTGGAATCCTCGCAGGGAGACGGCTGAAAACAAAAATACCGCCATTGGAAATGCAGGAACTGATAAGATAAAAACGGCCGGAACAACGGAAGGCGCAAAGTGAGAGATTTTCTTATAAAATTTTTCGCAAGCGGTTTTTTTGTAAGTTATATCCCTGCGAAAATAACAGGTTTTAAAAAATTTACCGGTTCCGGTATGGCCGGGACAATAGTTGCTTTTCTTATTTTTTATTTCCTGCCAGCTGCATTCACTCATTCAAAACTGATATTTGGTGTTTTTGTCGCCATTTCTTTCCCGCTTAGCGTATGGATTGCCGGGCGTGCTGAGGAAATTTTTCAGAAGAAAGACGATCCCAGGATAGTAATTGATGAGATACTTGGCTATTGGACGGCGGTCCTTTTTGTGCCATTTGCCCTTCCTGAACTTCTCACTGCTTTTGTGCTGTTCAGAATTCTTGATACGCTTAAACCGTGGCCTATACACAGTATGGAAATAAAGTTCAGAGGTGGTATGGGCGTTATGCTTGACGATATTGTAGGTGGTGCAGAAGCCGGACTGCTTGCACTGCTTGCCTCGAAATTTATTTTCCCGCTTTTCTGACCATGAGAAATATTCTCTTTTCCCTGATGTTCCTGATGACCCCGGCTGTTTATTCCGCAGAAAACAATGCCGTGCAGGATAAAACCGGTGAAGATTCAGTAATGCAGGAAAGCGGTGTGCAGCCTGGAAATACTGTTAATGAGCCAGTTTCTGCCGTTCCTGAAAGCCAGAAAGATATTGTTTCGGAAGAATCGGAAAAAACAGAAAACACTGGGCCTAAAGCCGGAATGCAGCCTGGAAATCCACAAACATCTGGTTCAGAAAATGAAAACGGTGAAAAAGCTGCAGAAATGACTCCGGAAAAATTCGACGGGCTTTCGCAGGAAGAACAGGAAAATTTCCTGAAAAAACAGCAGGAGAAAATACAGAATCAGGCCGGACAGAACCCATCGGAAACCGGGGAAAAACAGGAAAACGTGAAACGCTCTGTTCCGCAGAAAAAGAAATCTGTCACGAAAACAGCTTTGAGTGGAATTGTGCTCATGCCTACGGCTTACAGGGGAACCGGAATAAACGAGACCGGACCTGGTCTTGATATTAACGCAGCTTATGTAATAGGCCGTCTTTATGGAAAAAACACCTATGACTGGACTCTGGAGAAAAAAGATTATCTTGACCGTATAGGAATATGGCTGCTTTCAGCTGACGGAAAATTACAGGTACAGACGGAGGGGAAATTCCGTCCGGCAGTAGCCGCAGGTGTTCAGGGAATATTCTCTTTCCGCGATTCGTCAAATCCTACGCTTAAGACAAATCAGGATCTTAAGGTTGATGCTAAATCAAATAACAGTTATGCCAATGCCTATGTTGCTGTATCAAAAAGGATAGGAAACAGATTTATTCTCAATGCCGGATATTCAGACGGAGATATGCCAAAGATGATTAATTCTTTTTCTGAATACCTGTCAAAACAGGCCATGGAACAGAATGGGATAACCGGTGTGCGCGGTTCTGGCGGAATGCTGTTTGGGGGCATGATGTGGCTGCCAAAGCCTGATTCGCCAATATCTGTAGAGTTTATGATTCCACAGGGCGCGCCTATGAGTCCTAAACTTGTAAATCTTCACCTGGGCACACTGCTCAAGCTTAATTTTGAAATATCCTATCTTAAATTCCGTGGAGGCTGGGATCTTCTTGGCGTGTTCCAGTTCCGTTATAACTACTGGCCCTGAAAACTGATTTTTGCTTGTTGGTCCGGTGGAGGCGTTTTTGCCATATGGCAATTATAAACGCCTCTTTTTTTTATATAATTTAAATAAGTATATTTGTTTTTTGGAGATTATATCGTGGAAACACAAAATGCGTTCCGCCTTGGTTTGAAAGGCATACCTGAAGAAGATTCAAAGAATCCTTTAAATCCGGTTACCGGGCTCTATGGAAGTTCCGCTGCGGAAAGACAGGTTAAATTCTATCTGGAAAATTCAATTCCATTTGCGCTGTGCTGTCTGGATCTGGATAATTTTCACGCATATAATTCCAGATACGGTTATGATAAAGGTGATGAAATTCTCCGCTATGCCGCAGAAGTTATAAAATCGGCTGCCGGGAAGATGACAGATGGAAATTATTTTGTTGCGCATTTGGGAGGAGATGATTTCATATTTGTTACCACGCCTGACAAATGCGAGGCTTTATCGCAGACTATAGCTAATACATTTGACAAAGGCATAGCGCCTTTTTATGACGATGACGCGCGTGTTTCCGGATTTATTTCCATTCCGGACCGCAGAAACAGAAAATGCTTCTATCCTTTGCTTTCCGTGACAATATCAATAACAACCCCGGACAGCAAAAAACATTATGGGGAAATAATGAAAAGCGTTATGGAACTGAAAAAATACGGAAAGAAAATAGCTCCACGCAATGGCGGAAGTATTTTTGTAAGAGACAGAAGGCTGTAATAAAATGGCTACAGAAGAAAATCTTACCGGAAAGGAATTTGCCGGCTGCAAGGTAATCAACAAGATAGGCCAGGGCGGTATGGGCACTGTTTACAGGGCGCATCACAAGGCTCTCAATAAAACCGTATGTGTCAAGATACTTGCGAAAGAACTGGCAAATGACAAGAGAAATCTTGAGTTCTTTCTTCGCGAGGCGCGTTCAGCTGCAAAACTCGACCACCCCAATATTGTACATGTTTACAATTTTGGCAAGGAAAACCACAACTATTTTATCGTCATGTCCTTTATTGACGGTAAAAGTCTTCAGGATATGGTGGTTAAAGACGGGCCAATGCCTGTTGAAAAAGCTACTAAATTCATGTGCGAACTGCTTGATGGTCTTGCCCATGCCCATTCAAGGGGAATTATTCACCGTGATATTAAACCTTCAAATATCCTTGTTGATAAAAAAGGGAGATCCTATCTGGTTGACTTCGGTCTGGCGCGCAGTGTAAGCGAGGAAAAAGAACTTACACAGGCAGGGGAAATGATAGGTACTGCCTATTTCATGTCACCGGAGCAGTGTCTTGCAAAAGAGGTTGATAACCGTGCGGATATTTATGCTGTGGGAGCTACTTACTTTTATCTTCTGACCGGTAAATATCCTTTTGATGGCAAAACTTCTGTAGAGGTTATGCATAAGCATATAGGCAATCCGGTTCCTGATCCGCTGCTTATAAACCCTTCCATTCCAAGATGGGCGGCCATGTTTATAGAGCGCGCGATGAAGAAGAAGCCGGAAGAACGCTATGTAAATGCAGAGGAAGCGAGAAATGAGCTTCTTGATTACAGTACCGGCAAAAAACTTGTACCCACACCAGGCGGGGAAATAATACTTGATTTAAGTTCCAAAATACATGATCCGGTCCCGGATCTTTCTTTTTCGGAACCAGGTCCTGCGGCAAAGCCGGAGGTTTCTTCAGGGGGGGCAATAAGCATTCCTTCTGCCCCGCAGGAATTTACACTCGGCAGTGATGGCGGAGCAAGCTCTTTCTCGAATAGCAGCTATTCCGGTGCAGAGGGAGTTACAGTGGACTGGAACAGCGGAGAAACCATAAATGCGGCTCCTCCACCGCCTGTTCATTCCTCCGCGGATCCTTCTATGGATTTGAGCGGAAGTATAAATATAGAACCGGAGGAGCGTAGTACTTCTGCGGGCAAGGATCTGAACGGGTTTCAGAACAAGGCTACGGCTGCCATAATGACTGATTCCTATGAGGCCACGCTTGAGCAGCAGGCTGAAGAGGAAAAAGAAGAGAAAGAAAAAAAGAAGCAGGAGCAGAAAGAGAAAAAGAAGACTCCGGAAAAGAAAAGCAGGGTTATTACTGTTATACATAAAAGTCTTAAAACACTTGCTCATCTTGCACTGCTTTTCGTAGCGAGCTTTTCTTTTGTGCTTGCCGGTGCCTGCGGTTCCGGGGCTTCATCTCTCGGAAACTCTTTCAGTACAAATGCCGGTGGCGCCATGCTTTTCACAATAGCCGGCCTTGTCATAACCGGAATTGCCTTCCTTTTCAGACCGAAGCAGTCACCTGTAAGACATATTGTATATATCGTTATATGTGCTGTTTCTGCTTTTATGGGAGGTGCATTTATCTCTGCTGCTGAAAATACTGACATATCAACCAAACTGATAACAGCCGTTTCAATGATAGCGCAGAATTCCTCAGGACATCTGTCTCTTATATTCGCGGTTGTGTCTTTTATGATTGGGGCTGAACTGACCGGTTACAAAAATATAATACTTAAACTTGCAGGTGCTGCATTCTATCTCCTGAGCACTTTCCTGGTATTCTCATATGTGAGAGTGGGACATGAGTATTTCGGCATAAACGGCTGGGGTATTGCGGCTCTTATAGCGGTGCTGCTGTCTGTATTTTATGCTGTTACGGATTCCAGGGATAAGATTCTTGGACCAAAATTCTTTGTGATAGCGGCATACTGCGCCCTGCTGCTTATGATATGCATACCGAATATAAACCGTGCGGCGGAAAACGCTTTCCAGAAGAGCAATAAAGAATGGGATGTGTTCCGTGCGGCTCAGAAAGAGGACGGATTCAGATATCCTAAGGAACTGGAACCGAAACCGCAGAAACCTCTCGCGGAACTGAAAGATGAAGAGAAATCGCTGTACTTCTCAAAAGAAAAAGACAAACTGGCCTATTCTTTCACTGAAGCATGCGGTCTTATCCCTTTCGCACTTTGCATGGCTTTTCTTTCTACGCTGAGTCTATGTGGAAAGATGTTTGAATTCCTTGAGAACAAACCGGAGAACTTCTGAACTGGTGGATTAGAGTGCGCGGGTTTCTGTTTTCAGATTTACTGTGGGCATTGAT
>CACZRG010000166.1 GCA_902783485.1 uncultured Elusimicrobium sp. | reverse complement strand
GTTGAACCGGTACTTATAAAACGCGGACTGGAAAATTACAGCGCACCTGCCATGCGTATGCAGGAAATAAAATTCAATAATGTATCTGTAATACTCGATGCTTATAATGCCAATCCGCAGTCTATGTCAGCTGCATTCGCTGAAATGCGTCAGCGGCCACGGCCATTATGTTTTATGCTGGGCGACATGAAAGAATTAGGGACCTTTTCTGAAAAATATCATCGTAATATAGGCCGCGAACTCGCGGAAATAAAACCAGATATGGTTTTCCTTGCCGGACCGGAAATGAAAGCCGCAGCGGAAGAATATATTAAGGCAGGCGGGGATAATCTGGTATGGGCCGAAAAACCTGAAACATGGCTTGAAGAGGCACGCAGACTCCTTGAGGAAAGCGAAAAAGGCTCATTTCTCATAAAGGCTTCGAGGTCAATGAGATTTGAAAGAATTACGGAGAAAAAGAAAAATGACAGTAACCCCGCTCCATGTAAGGGCTGTCCCGGACAGATAGCAGACTGGGCTGAAAATGCCGGTTTCGCGGTAACAGTGTGCGACGCCGATGCCAATGTAATATACATGAACGCCCGCTCCCGCAGCACATTTGAGAAATATGGCAGCATGATTGGAAAAAATCTTAAGGACTGTCATCCGCCTTACGCCTGGGCAAAGATTGTAAAAATGCTGTCAGACGGCAGTTCAAACAGCTACTTTATAATAAAAGACGGTGTAAAAAAATTCATACATCAAAGTCCATGGTATGAGCCCGGCGGAACAAAACCTGCCGGTCTTGTTGAGATTTCCACGGTTGTGCCACATGATATGCCATGTTATGAACGTAAGCCGCATAAGGAAGGGGAAAAATAAAACGGCGTATATGCCGTGGTGAAAAATTACGGAGCAAAAATGAAAAAGATAATCTGTGTGCTTTCTGTTTTATGTCTGCTGTCATCTGCCTGCTATACCGAAAAAAAGAAAGACAGAATAGAGACAGGCGGAGTGACCATTGATGAAACGGCTGAGCTTTCAGAGAAAGACATTTTCTTTAAAAAGAAACTGTTTCCCGAACTGCGCAGACAGAATTATGCCGGTGCGCAGCAGCTCATTGATACCGAAACGGAAAAACACCCCGAATATCAGAAGGAACCGCTGTTTTTTACGGCGCGCAGCCTGATAAATTTCCATAAGGGAAACTATGAAGATGCGTACAGGGATTCCACAAAAGTCATAGAGATAATGGAACAGCGTTTCGCTCCAAAAAAACCATGGCAGACAGAATTTCAAAGCGAAAATGCCAGAAATTCCGTGGCATCGCATTATCTTTACCGTTATCAGGCGCTTATGAAACTGGGAAGATACAATGAGGCCCTTTCCGATGTGGAAAAAGCATTGAAAATACATGAGAAACCACGTCTGCTGTTAATAAAGGGTATGCTTCAGCTTAAGCTTAAGCAGTATGAGGATGCTGCGGCGGTAATAAACAGGGCTTTTGTCCTTGACCCTGAGGTGCTTAAGCGGGAAGGAGAATCATCAGGAATGAATTTATGCACTGTTTTTTATGAGCATGGATATATGAAAGTAAAGGCATGTGCTGATTATTTCAAAATCATAGATGAAAAGAAAGAAGAGGCCAATGAAGCCTGAGCTGACGTACAGGTCTGGAGAAAAAATGTTCACACCGGAATATTTTAAAAACAAAAAAGCTCTTGTAATAGGTGCAGGGAAATCCGGGATTGCTGTGGCAAATCTGCTTGCCGGGAAAGGATTCCGTGTTTTTCTTTCCGAAAGCGCCTCTCTGGACAAGGTGAGGGACAGACTGAAGGACCTCGACTCTTCCGTTGAAACAGAAACCGGCGGACATACGGATGCTGTTCTCTCCTGTGGCTTTGCGGTCAAATGCCCCGGGCTTTCACATAAAAATCCTGTTCTGATAAGGCTGGAACAGAACGGCATACCTGTATTCAGCGAAGTGGAAGTAGCGCTCGCTTTTGCCCGCAGTCCACATCTCCTGGCGGTAACAGGAACAAACGGAAAGACAACAACGTCAATGATGCTTGGGGAAATAATGAAAATACATGCCGCCACCTGTGGTGCAGCGGCTTTTACTGTAGGAAACATAGGCAATCCGGTTGCTGCAGCCGTATGTGGGGAAGATACCGGCAGTTTTATAACAGCGGAGTTGTCAAGTTACCAGTTAGAGGACAGCAGTTTT
>CACZRG010000165.1 GCA_902783485.1 uncultured Elusimicrobium sp. | reverse complement strand
TCCGGGAACAATTATTTCCGGGCGCATTACGCCGGCACGTATCTGTGTGGCGCCAGATACGGAGGCTTTTTCTCCGTCGCGGGATTTGAGCAGTTCGAATGTTCCATGTGCCATGGGAATTGTTCCGAATCCTTCGGTTACGATAAGTGTTATTCCTATCTTTTCCGTTCCGGTGACTGCGACACCTATGTCATAACCCAGAAGCAGGCGCAGATCCCGGTCATCTATTCCACCGACGACAAGGGCGTGCACACCTTTTTCTATGGCTTTTTTTATTGTGGCAAGAGAAGCATATCTGCCACCTATGACAATTTTGCCTTTATAATCATCCTTTATGTCTTCAGGCAGAAGGTCCCTGTCCGGTCTGTCTGCTGCCATTACGATTTCTCCGTTTGTTTCGCCACCTACTCCGAATATTCCCTGTATGAATGTACCCTCGCTTTCAACTGTTACGCCGAAATCAGGAGTGATATCAATTATTTTACCTGTAATGTATGATTTAATAGGCAGACGCTTGGGAGGTTCCCGAAGCAGCACCTGCCCGGTGACTGTGGAAATGGATTCAACAGTGCCGGTGATGCTGGCTTCGACTGTGGATTTGAAAAGATCCTGAAGAAATTTCCATTTTACAAATGGCTTTGTCTCTGCCAGAATCTCGCCTTTTTCTATTTTGTCGCCTTCTTTCTTAAGCATGTACTTTGCTACTTCGGCGGCGCCTACGCCCAGTTTGTTTGCCACATTTACGGAAAATACTTTTCCAGGCAGTTCGGTAAGGGCTACTTCGTCAAGAGCGTCAACCTGCTGACCTTTTTCTGCCAGAACTTTTCCTGGAATTGGAAGAAGTCTTTTTTTTGTAATCACGGTGCAGGGCATTACTTTAAGTCCGGGGGTATATGCATGAGCCATAAAATTTTCTCCTTAATTTTCCTGATTTTCTCAGAAGTATCAATCATCCATGGCAGCAGCCGGGTACATATCCAGTGCTGTATACCATTTTTTCAGTTTCGCAATGCGTTCTTCCTTGTTCTGCGGCATTGAGAACGGGCGGCCACGGCCATCAAAAACAAGGCCTACAACTCCGCCTTCAATATGAGCTTCAACTTCGTGTCCTTTTCCAGCCCCCATGTCAAAGCCTTTTGCAGGTTTCGCGATGATTTTTGCTTCCGGAGCATCGAAAGGTATGTGAACCATATCTCCGGAGTAAAGTTCTCCGGTCTGCTCTTTACCATCCGGAGTGACAACTTTCCAGTCAAGTATTTTTTCACCTTCTTTCTTTGCTGTTCCCTTCGGCGCTATGCAGGTACCGAGACGGACGAGACAGTCATTATAGAATACATCAAGCGCGGCTTTTTCGCTGAGCTGCGAAAGAACGCCAAGGTGAGGCATCATGAAAATGGAGTCCACTGCTATCATGGTGACGCCTTCCGGCTGGTATGCGTCTATCATCATCTGCATTGACTGCATACGGCGGGGGGAATGGGCAAGTATTCCTCCTGAGCCTATGATGTAATTAAGTTTCATGACATCGATAAGACTCTGTCCTGATGCTGTCTGTTCAAATGCATCGGATATAGAGCGTTCCTGCTGAACGCCCTTGAGTCCAACGGCAAGAGCCTTGTGCTGTTCAAAAGCAAGGCGCAGTGCCTCACGTGCAGCGGCATGTTCTATCTGAAGATCCTGAATTGTCTGCGGAATGGTGGTTGGGCGTATCATCTTGTTTTTAAGACGGTTACGCAGATCCTGCTCTTCTATTTTTCCATATGTAAGCCAGCGCAGAAGATTGGGCAGCCCGGCTTCGGCCATAACATTTGAAACTGAGTAGCTCATTCCCAGGTTTGCACTGACGGTACGATTGAAAATTCCGTTGAAAACGCTGAAAACGTCTGTTGTTGCGCCGCCGATGTCTACAGCAAGCACATTGTAATTGTTGGCCTTGGCAAATTTTTCGGTCATTGTTCCCACTGCAGCCGGGGTGGGCATGATCGGCGCACCGACCATTTTCATTAGTTTGGGATAGCCCGGGGCCTGCTGCATTACATGCTCAAGGAAAATATCATGTATTTTGTGACGTGCCGGCATGAGGTTTTCACGCTCGAGTGATGGACGCAGGTTTTCCGTTATGATAAGTGCGGTGCTGTCGCCTAAAATTTCCTTGATCTTGTCCTGCGCCTTGTTGTTGCCGGCATAGATTACAGGCAGTTTGTATGAGGCCCCAAGGCGTGGCTTCGGGTCTGCGGACTTAAGGAACTGGGCCAGTTCAACAACATGTGTTACTGTGCCCCCATCAGTTCCGCCGGAAAGAAGCATCATGTCAGGGCGCAGCTGGCGTATACGTTCTATTTTCTCATGTCCGGCGCGGCCATCATTTGTCGCAAGAACATCCATGACTATGGCGCCCGCACCGAGTGCACAACGCTGCGCGCTTTCGCCAGTCATGGCTTTTACGGCTCCTGCTACCATCATCTGCAGACCGCCACCGGCTGAAGATGTTGAGACATATATGTCTGCTCCATTTTTGCCGTCATTGGGAATTATTTTTTCCCCGTCAAGCAGTTTTCTGCCGGAAAGTTCTTCCACTTCCGTAATGGCGTTCAGTACACCTTTTGTAACATCTTCAAAAGGAGCTTCTACAGTAGTAGGGGCTTCGCCGCGGAAAGTCTGACGGTATACACCATCTTTTTTCTCGATGAGAATAGCTTTTGTCGTAGTACTTCCGCAGTCCGTGGCAATAATCACTTCAAGTTCTTGTTTGGACATTGATTTTCTCCGTTAAGGGATTTTAAAAAAAAATCTACCGCTTTCGGGTTTTCCATAAGTTCCACGAATTTATTTGTTTTCTCCGCGCCGAAAACGGTTGTAAGAAACGGCTGCAGGAAAACAAGCGCCTGGGCGCCTAATCCGTGCACCGGACGGGATGCTTCCACTGCCAGTGAGGCTATGTAATCCATTTCCCTGGTTTTTATTTTCTCAACTGCTTTGAGAATAAGTTCCCTGTCCGCAGCTGAAGGCTCCGGGTGTTCGGGAATTTTAAAGGCATTGGACCAGAATCCCATAATAAGTTTATTTTACTAAATTTAATGAAAACACAAACAGGAAATCTGTTTTGAAGTATTTTAGTCTGTTTTTGTGTACAGTGTTGAAATTAATGTCTGCTGCCTCACGGTAGCCTGAAGTAGAAAAATGTAATAAGCGGTCTGAATGAACAGGAGAAATTTTGTAAAATGTACAAAGGACAGTTTTTTATAGCGTCTGTCCGTGTTTTATACGGTAAATTTTGTTACTTTTATATATAAACGTAAAATCCCGGAGGTTTTATAATATGTTTGGAAAAAGCGGTTTTAATAATAACGGTAATGGCGGCAGTGCTGGTGGGGATAAGTTCCTTATGGTTAAAGTTATAGGAGCTCTTGTGGTGTTTACAGGAGCTTTGATTTTCGCGATAATACAGTTTACCGGGGAAAGTGATACAGTGTCAACCGGTGGTTCTTTTGTTTCAGGAGAGGCTTTCAGACAACATGGGGAAAGTACTTCACCAGAGAAAAAGCCGATGATAAGAGCTCCGTCAACCAGAATGAACAAAAGGGATTCCATAGATTTGTTCGAGAAAACAAATGAAAGTTATTTTGAGGCCCAGCGCAAGGAGGCTGAAGCTCAGGAAGCCGAAAGAAAAGCCAGACTGACCGGGAAGAAAAATGTTAAGCAGCCGGAAGAGACAGAGCCCCAGCAGACTGCAGGAAAAAATACGAGAAAAAAAAGACAGGAAACCGTTATTCCCAGAATGCAGCTTAGTGGTGGAAACGGTGGCAGCGGAGAACAGTCCGCGGCGCAGGGGCAGATGCCGGCCGGAATGCCTGATATGTCAAAACTTCAGGGGGCTAACGGTCAGGTTGACCAGGAGCAGCTTCAGAAACTTATGCAGAATGCCGGGAAAGGACAGTAAGTTTCAAAAATACGTTGTAATGAAAAAACCGTCCACTCAGGACGGTTTTTTCATGCTGCTTTAATATGGTCCGGTTTTTTTATTTTATCTGGTGAAGCTGCCTGCCAAATTCTATGCCATATCCTTCTGACGTGCCGGCCGGCAGTTCAAGCACATATCTGCCCCAGTATGCAACAACAGATATGTCTTTGTCCGCTGCTCCCTCATAAGAAGCCGGAACAGATGAAAAAACTTTCGCAACAGTGAAATTTTCATCAAGAAATATTATATCAAGCGGGATAAGTGTATTCTTCATCCAGAAGGCTTTTCTTTCGTCGTTATCAAAGAAGAAAAGCATACCGTGGTCTTTTTTTAGTGATTTGCGGAACATAAGTCCTTTTTCTCTTTCTGCAGGAGTTACTGCTTTTTCCAGAAAAAGTGTTGCACCCGACGGTGTTTTCATTTTCATGATTTTTTCCGTACTATCCGTATGTGTGCCAGCTTTTTCGTTTGCCGTATACTGTTCTTCATGAGCCTGCGTATCCATGGCGGGCGAACATGAGTACAGGGTTAAAACAAATGCATAAAATACACAAAGAACAGCTGCTTGTCTCATAATAATGAAATTATACAACTCTTTGCCTCATAACTTGTATAATATACCTATGCGTGTCATTTTGCAGAGAGTAAAGGCCGGTGGTGTAGTAACTGAAGGCAGAAATGAGAAAATATCGGAGGGCCTTGTAATACTTTTGGGTGTTGCCACAGATGATTCAGAAGCAGATGCTGATTATCTGGCGGAAAAAATATCATCTCTCCGTATTTTTTCCGATGAAAATGACAGGTTCAATTTTTCAATTACTGACATAAATGGTGAGGCTCTGGTAATATCCCAGTTTACTCTTTTCGCCGATACGCTTAAAGGCCGGAGGCCGGATTTCACTAAAGCAGCACGTCCGGAAAAGGCTGTTCCTCTTTATGAATATTTCTGCAGCAGACTTGCGGCCGCCGGAGTGCCGGTAAAAACCGGCGTTTTTGGTGCCTCCATGCAGGTTGAAATACATAATAATGGCCCTGTCACGGTTTTTATAGACAGCAGACAGAAAATACAGCCCGCACGGGACAGCTGAAACATGGTATTTTAAACAATTATGAAAAAAATTTTTCTGGTATCTGTAATGATTTTGCTTTCCTCCTGTTTCTCAGAGCATAAAAATGCCGGTTCACAGGCGGGATGGAATATATGGGAAGGACGGGGAAATATTACTGTAAATGAAAATATCCTCCTGTATGAACCTGTAAGCTTTCAGGATGAGGAATATGATTCGGATATAGAGGGCCGTGGGCCTGCCGCCATAGCTGCAAAGCTGGTAAAAGGGAAAAAATGGACACTTGATTTCAGGCCGGTTTTCCTGTCAAACAGCCATGTGTTCAACAGGTTTACGGTAGGACTGTGGAGCGGGCAGAAGGGGAAAAGACCTTCTCTTGCCAGCAAAGATGCACGGATGACTTTCACTTTAAGCAAAACAAGAGGTCCCGGTTCTGGTGATACCATTTTAAAAATTACTCTGAAAAAGGGAGATGTTTCCCAGAATATAGAACTACCAGGGAATGCCCGTCTTTTCCGTTTCCAGAGAGAAGGAAGCATTGTGAAATTTTTCTATTCGACAGAATACCGTCCCAACTTTACCGAAGCCCTTTCATTTACTCTGGATACAGATGACCCGGTTTATTTCACGGCAGGTGCAAGATATGACGGAAAAATTTCCGGCAAACCTGTAATGAAACT
>CACZRG010000164.1 GCA_902783485.1 uncultured Elusimicrobium sp. | reverse complement strand
ATATTTAAGGGCATCCTTGCCGGCAGCGCCCATATCTCCGAGAGACTGGCAGGCCTTGCGTTTCTGGGTAATTGTACCCTCGCGAAGTGCTTTTACAAGAACAGGCAAAGCATCCTCGCCGAATTTTCCTATATTGCCAAGTACAAACTCACTTAAATCCTTGTCACTTCCGGAAGCTATCTCCACCAGGGATTCTTTTACACCGGGGACTTCCGGTCCCATATTGATAAGTGCCATGGCTGCTTCCTGCTTTACCTCAATGTCATCATCTATAGTAATTCTTTCAACCACTACGGAGGCGGCAGGAGCGGCATATTTTCCCATATTTCCCAAAGCCTTTATGGCACCGGCACGCACAGAGGCATCTTCATCCTGTGCGGCCTCCTTAAGGAAAGGAACGGCATTTCTTGCGGCCACGCCTAATGTACCTATAATGTCTGCACTGTATCTGCGCACACGTGGATTAGGATTCTTAAGGTGCTGTACCGCAGCAGCAAATCCTGCGGAAATCTCGCTGCCCGTAGCGGCGAGTGCAGCTTCCGCAGCGTTTCTGCATTCATCTTCCATGGCAGATTCCGCACAGTTCTTCAGGGCCAGTACGGCAAATCCGGCATTGTTTCCAAAGGCCGCTATAGCTGCTGCAGCATTTACCACAACCTGTTTTTCGCTGTCCCCTAATGCCTCTATAAGAAAAGGCAGAACTTCCATATTATCTGTGGTAATATGCTTTTTTATCATTGCCGATGCATAAATACGGCCCCATTTTCCCTGTGAGATAAGACCTTCGCAAAGATCGGGCATGGCTTTTTTCTTATCAGCGAAAAAGGTTTTGGCCATCCACGCCAGCATTTTTCCTACTTCCGCTCCCGACTGCTTTAAATTCTCTGCATTTTCCTTAAGCTGTTCCTTGTCAATTTCCATAATTTTTCCCTCAACAAATATTATAACGGAACTTTCTGTTTTTCAGAACTCCGTTCTGCTTACAAGGCAGAAATCTTTTACGGTTAAATACGGGAAACGCCCGAATTCTGTATTTTCCGCCTCTCCGATATCCAGAATATTCATAAACATCTCAAACATATTCTGATTGAAACGGAAATTATTTACGGCATGAACTATTTTTCCATTCTTTATGCGGAACACTCCATCCCGGGTCATTCCTGTGAATACGGCATCCATTTCATCAACATTCCGTATATAGAAGAAACTGTTTATGAAAAGTCCGTTGTCTATATCCGCTATCATCTGCTCCGCTGTTCTGTCCGTACCGTCAGCCGTAAGATTATATCTTGTATTTCCAAGCCCACTGCCACATGGCGTAAGCCCCTGCTGCCTGGCATAATACCGCGTACAGAAAGCTTCCTGAAAACGCCCGTCTTTTATAAGCTCCACATGACGGCATGGTGCACCGCTTTTCGCATCAAACGGAGGATTCAGCCTCATTCCCTCTGCATACGGGTCGCTGTAAAAATGAAAATTACTTACGGCAATATTTTTATTGATTCTCGATGAAAAACCGCATAGTCCTTCATCTATTTTCTTTTTGTCGCAATTATACCACGCAAAGAAAGACATAAGCTCCGCTACCGCCGCGGGAGCAAGAACAACGGTATATCTGCCGGCATCCATTGATTTTACTTTTGATGCAAGCGATGCCTTAACAATAAGATTTTCAGTAAATTTCTCAAGATTAAGTTTTCTTAAATCAGTACCGTAGTAAAAATCCTTGAATGTTCCATTTCCGCTCAATGCGGTAACATTAAGTGCATATTCCATGGAATAATGGGAAAGTGCAACTTTTCTCGTATTGAAAACAGCGTGTTCTGCTATTGTGGAAACGAAGGTGCCGGAGGCTTTAAGCCCGGCATTTTTCATTTTCGCAAAAATCTGCGCCAGCAGGGCATATCTTTCATCTACCGGTATTAATTCAGGTACTACTGAAACTGTCTTTAGCCCTTCGGTCTCCTCTTTGGTAACCGGCGGCATATATTCCGGATCCTGCGGCATAAGTTCAGCGGTCATTCTGGCCTGCGCGGCTGTGTGCTCCAGCTCCTCCTTGCAAAGTCCGTCTGTAACGAGAACAGCAGTTCTTCCATTTACACCCGCCTCTATGGAAGTTGATACTTTTCTCTCATAAAGATTCTCGCGGTTAACACTATTGTTTGAGAACCGTATAAAGTGAATATCCTTCTGCACCGGGCTTATTACAAGATGATCGGTGGAAGGCTTTGACAGTATGCTTCTTATGCCTTTT
>CACZRG010000163.1 GCA_902783485.1 uncultured Elusimicrobium sp. | reverse complement strand
TATTCTCGGCCTTCTGGACAGCATAACTTCAGGTGAGTATTATCTTCACGGCAGGAATACGGTATCACTAAGCGATTACCAGAAAACTATCCTGAGAAGAAAAAACATAGGTTTTATTTTTCAGAGTTTCAATCTTCTTCCTTCCGTATCAGTACTTGAAAATGTAAAAACACCATTGAAGTATGATAACAAAAGCGAAAGTGAAGCAGAGAAACGCGCCAGGGAGCTGCTCAATGAAGTGGGACTTTCAGGTAAACTTGACAATATGCCGGGACAGCTTTCCGGCGGACAGAGACAGCGCGTCTGCATAGCTCGCGCCCTTGCCAACAGCCCAAGGCTTATAATAGCCGACGAGCCTACAGGAAATCTGGATTACAAGAGCGGCCAGGAGATTCTAAAAATGTTCCAGCGGATGAACGCAGATGGATATACAATAATAATGGTCACCCATGACATGGATATAGCTGCAAAAGCCGGCAGGATCATAAGAATACTGGACGGGAATATTATAAAAGATGAAAAGACTGTTAATAGCGATTAAGATTGCCGCGGCAGAAATATATCACAACAAGCTGCGCTCATTTCTGAGCATTCTTGCCATAAGCGCAGGAGTTCTGGTTTTCCTTTTCGTTTTTGCCGTGATAAACTATTCAAACAAAAAAATAGCCGAACAGCTTGAGGCCAGCGGTGAAAACGGATTTATAATGCACCTTCCATCGGGCCGGTTCGGCCTTAAAATGGATAAATATAATGATATGGTAAGAAAATTTCCGGAATTCGATTTTCTTTCCCCTCTTACACATGAATACGATTATGATACCATGGTGGATAACAAAATGTATGAGGGCCAGGTTTTAGGCATTACACCCAATTACCGCAAAATAGACTGGGCGTATACAGACCTGAAAGGGCGCTTTATAAACTGGGACGATATTGAAAATCACAGACGGGTAGCCGTGTTCGTTTATCAGCCGCTGAAAAACAAAACCGACAGAAATTCCTCCTGCAGGGAATATCCCTGTGTAAAATGGAATTACAACAATAAAGCCATGATAGGAAAAACCGTTTCCATAAGACAGCATGTTTATACTGTAGTTGGCACAGTTGAAGCTCCTTTGAATGAAGATGACAACAGGCTTGAGAAGGACAGTGCGGATTTTCTTATCCCTATAACAACTTTTTCCGACACATTCTGGTGGAATGGAGGAATCATAGCCTCACTTAAAGGCGGAGTAAAAGACATAAGCCAGATAGACACAGCCACAGAAAAACTTAAGAACTACGCGATGAAATTCTCGGAAAGCAAAAGAATGACATCAATAAATGTACGCACATACAGGGATATGGCCGCCTCAAGTGTTAAACGGCTGAAAGAGAACGCTCATCTTATACTTATACTTGGTGCCATAGCCATGATATGCGGTGGTATAGGCATTATGAATGTAATTCTTGCCACAATGTACGCCAGGGTAAAGGAAATTGGCACAAGACGCGCTCTCGGTGCAGGACGCGCCGATATTTTCTGGCAGTTCTCCATGGAATCAATGCTGCTCAGCTTTATAGGTTCCCTAATGGGCCTGACTGCCGCTTTTTTCACGCTTGACAAAATTTCAGGCCTGCTTTCAATGGAAATATCCATGGGATTTTCGGCTGTTTTATATTCATTTGTAATAGCGGTTGCAACAGGTTTCCTGTTCTCACTGTATCCATCGCTGAAAGCCGCAAATATGAATCCCGTGGAAGCACTGCGTGCGGAATAATCAATAAAAAAACACCTGTTATTGTCATAATTTATCCTTGATTTTGTATCTGAAAGCTGGTATACTATGCTTAAGTTTCAGGAATGGGAAAGGGTGCTTTTCCCTGGAAAGACAGTGAAGCCGCAACAAAAACTCACTGTCCCTGAGGCATTTTTTATCTTAAAAAGTAAAACTCCGCCTTAACGTAATATAAATTGAAAATCAATGGCTTATCTACTATAATTAAGGTTATGGCAGGAAAGAAGAAAAAAAATAAAAAAAGACAAAAAAGAAAAGGCTAAAAAACAAATTCAGGACGAATATCCGGAAGGAACAGATGAGGGGGGCTGGCCCAAATATGTTGTCTACCCGGATGAATTTAAACCCCTCACCGAAGAACAAGCTAAAATGACCGATAAGGAATTTGAAGAATGGACTAAGTCGCAGGGATATTATTAATCGTCGCATATCATCCTCATTCTTGCAATAACTCCTTCTTCCGTATACTTTATAGAGCTTACTCTGAATCTTGCTTTTCTTTTTATAAGAAATTCATATTCCTTGCCCTTGAATTTTGAAAGATTGTCTATATAAGCTCCCCTGCCTTTTCCAGCTGGAATCTCAATTATCATAAGACAGGCTTTTTCATTATTTTTAACAATATCGTTTATTATATCGGCCTTTTTATAACAAGATGTACTGAAAGCAGAACCGGCTGCGGGTCTTTCGCCGCTTTCCGGCACGGACATGTCTGTTGTTCCGGGAATCAAAGCCATATAAAGATTTTACACGGCAAAAATATGAACTATGCTGAACTGGCGAGAGGAATTTCAATAAATAAAAAGCGGGCATAAACCATGCCCGCCAAATAAAAAACATTATTTGCTGTTTTTAATCAGTTTGATTTTCTTTTTATCTCATATTTTTCTTTTAGGCAAGATAAAACTCCATATCTTACTTTTTTGTCGTTTTCAAGCCTTCCGGCAACAATTCCGGGAGCTATGCCTATTT
>CACZRG010000162.1 GCA_902783485.1 uncultured Elusimicrobium sp. | reverse complement strand
TCGCTAAACATTTGGGTATGAAGGAAGTAAATGTCCGTTTTGAACCCGGCGATACAGTTAAGGTGCACACAAAAGTTGTCGAAGGTGACAGCGAGAGAATCCAGATTTTTGACGGAGTTGTGATTGCCCGCCGCGGAAGCGGTGTTTCGGAAACCTTCACAGTACGCAAAATTTCCTACGGCGTAGGCGTGGAACGTGTATTCCCCGTGCACTCTCCCAGAATCGAGAAGATCGAAGTTGTAAAATCGGGCAAAGTCCGCAGAGCGAAACTCTATTATATACGCGAACTGCAGGGCAAGGCCGCCAGACTTCAGGAAGTAAAAAGAAAAGAAGCAGAAGCCAAAAAGGCAGAAGCTTCAGAAACAAAATAATCAGGACAGACTGTAAAGGATGGTGCTTTCAAAAAGTGCCTCTGTGCAGATTTGATCTTGAGATCAAAAGGAAAAATAACGCCGTCCGGCTTATCGGTATTGATGAGGCCGGACGCGGTCCGTTAGCAGGTCCGGTTGTAGCCTGCGCGGCTTTTATTCCACCAGAATCTTTTCAGTTTCTCAGGAATATTGTCAATGACAGCAAGAAGCTTTCTCCCCATAAAAGGGAGGAAGCTTTTTTAATTATGCTGAAGCATGGGGTAAAGCATGGTTTCGGCTGGGCCACCGCGGAAGAGATTGACAGAACAGATATTCTCTCGGCAACATTCAAGGCCATGAATGATGCATGTATCAGACTGTTCCGTCAGCTGCAGAATGAAACAGTATGCCACGGCAAAACATCTACAGCCTGCACAGAATCGGATAACCTTCCCTTTAATCCGGCTGAAACCCTTGTACTTATTGACGGCAATCATAAAATAAGAAATGCCCGGGATATATGGCAGCAGGAAATAATAGACGGGGATGCAAAATCAGCTTCGATAGCCGCCGCGAGCATTTTCGCAAAAACGATAAGGGACCGCTGGATGATTCTTCTTTCAAAAAAATATCCAGGATATTCATTTGAAAAACACAAAGGCTACGGGACAGCTGCTCACATACGGGCTATTGAACAGAATGGCCCATGTCCGGAACACCGCCTTACTTTCGCCCCGCTGAAACAGAAATATCTTCCAATGAGTATACAGACACATGAGGAAAAGAAGAGAAAAAATGCGGGAATACAGAAATCCGGTAAAATCAGAAAAAGGAAAAAGCAGGAAAGTATTCCGGTTCAGCCACTGCTGTTCTGAACCACTACAATACTCCTGAATATTATGAACAGCAAAGGTACTGAATACGAGAATACCGCCACAGAGCTGCTGCTGTCTGAAGGTTATACAATAAAAGCAAGGAACTGGGCCTGTGCAAGACTTGGGGAGATAGATATAGTCGCCGAAAAAGACGGAATAACTGTCTTTGTAGAGGTAAGGGCACGCTCAAATACTTCATTTGGAACACCTTCCGAAAGCATAAACTCCGCAAAAATTGCTAAGATAATTAGAACGGCAATGGCATATATAAAACGCTTCTCGCCGGAAACAGATTTCAGATTTGACGTAATATCAGTAGTGCCGGGGTTTCCCCCAGAACATATAAAAGAGGCCTTTACCGCCGACGGTTTCGGCTTCTGATTTCAGGAGAATGAAAATGAAAAAAAACATTTTGGAAGAAGTCAGGACAACTGCTGACTGGCTTAAGAAAAAAGCCGCTGCATACAGGCCTGTAACCGCAATCATAGCCGGATCCGGTCTGGGAAACTCACTTCCCCGTCTTGAAGACAAAATGACTGTTCCATACAAGGATATTCCGGGTTTTCCAGTCACCACGGTTAAAGGGCATTCCGGCGAACTGGTTTTCGGCAGAATGGGCAGTGCTGATGTTGTTGTTATGCGTGGCCGTTTCCACTATTATGAAGGACATCCGATTCAGCTTATAGCCTTTCCTGTCCGCGTACTGCATGAAATAGGCGTAAAAAATCTCATAGCAACAGCCGCCGTGGGGTCACTTGTTCCTTATCTCGAACCAGGCGACATGGTTATACTCAAAGATCATATCAACATGATGGGAAACAATCCCCTCATAGGAAATTATGATGAGCATTTCGGGCCGATGTTCCCCCCCATGGGAGATGCCTATAAGCCTTCGTACCGCATGGAACTAATAAAAATAGCAAAAGAGAATAAAATAAAAGCAGTTGAAGGCGTTTACATGGCGCTTTCAGGTCCGACATATGAGACCACGGCAGAAGTTAAAATGTATGCGATGCTTGGAGGCACAGTTGCCGGAATGTCTGTTGTACCGGAAGTTATCCCGGCACGCCAGCTTCAGATGAATGTAGCCGGAATATGCTGGATTTCAAATCTGTGTACAGGCCTTAGCAGTCATGAACTTTCGCACGAGGAGGTTCTTGAATTAGGCGAGGCTGCCTCCATAAAAATGCGCACACTCCTTGAAGGTCTGCTCAATTCCACAATGCTTGAGAAATAGTATATAATATAATATCTTTTTGTAAGGAGATTTTTTAGATTATGAGGATGCTTGATCTGCTTTTAAAAAAACGCTCAAAGCTGGAGCTTAACGAGGAGGAATTGAAATTCATAGCCATGGGTGCCGCTGACGGATCCGTGCCGGATTATCAGCTTACCTCATTTCTTATGGCTGCTTTCCTCAACGGACTTTCCGAAAAAGAGACAGCCTGGCTTACCAAGGCTATGGCTTTCTCCGGGAAGAAACTTGATCTTTCCTCCGTCAAAGGAGTAAAAGTCGACAAACATTCCACTGGAGGCGTGGGTGACGGAATATCAATAGCCCTTGCTCCTATAGCGGCGGCATGTGGTGTCATTGTTCCAATGATGAGCGGACGCGGCCTTGGCCATACCGGAGGCACACTGGACAAACTGGAAGCAATGAAAGGTTTTCAGGTACGCATGAAACCTGAATATATCCTCAAACAGCTTCAGGCCACCGGAATGTCTCTTTTCGGTCAGACAGAACAGCTTGCCCCAGCAGACAAGAAACTCTATGCTCTCCGCGATGCGTCCTGCACGGTGGAGGCAATTCCTCTTATCGTCGCAAGCATTCTTTCAAAGAAATATGCGGAAGACATATCCGGCCTGGTTATGGACGTAAAGTACGGCTCCGGCGCATTCATGAAGGATTTTGACAAGAGCCGTGAGCTGGCAGTAAAGCTGATGCAGACTGCCAGGCTGCTCAATATCAAATGCGTAGCTGTTATGAGCGCCATGAATGAGCCTCTGGGACTTGCCGTAGGCAATGGCAACGAGGTAGCGCAGAGCATTAAGATCCTCGCAGGTGAAAAAGGTCCGGAAGATTTTGTAACCGTCCTGGAAACGCTTGCAGGCTGGATGATTTATCTTGGAGATTGCGCAAGAACTCCGGAAGAAGGCATGGAAAAGGCCCGCAAATCGATAAAAGACGGCTCCGCACTTGAGAAATTCCGTGAAACCGTAAAATGGCAGGGCGGAAACGTAAAAGTCGTAGACGACCCTGACGGTCAGATGCCCATGGCGAAGTATATGAAGGAAATAAAGGCCACCGAAGGCGGATATCTTACAGCCATGGAAGCCAGAACAGTAGGTTTTGCCAGCGTGGCACTTGGTGCCGGACGCGCAAAAGCTGAAGACCCTGTGGATTTCGGAGCAGGATTTATGCTTGTAAAGAAACCTGGCGATAAGGTTCAGCCTGGAGATGTAATAGCAAGAGCCTATGCCTCTGACGAAAAACTGCTTGCGGAAGGTGTTGCACTGTTTGAAAAATCACTTGCCTATGGCCCGGAAGCACCAGAAAAAGAGCCTCTTATAAAGGAAATAATTCAGTAATATTTTCCTGGCAGAATAACAAAAAAGGCGGGACTCCCCGCCTTTTTTGCTGTTTATTATAACACTCCCAGCATTAAAACAGTAATTTTTATTAACAGATAGTTTTCACAGTACGTCAAAATTTGTTATAATATATTTATTCCGGATGCCCCCATAGCTCAACGGATAGAGCTACCGCCTTCTAAGCGGTCGATCGAGGTTCGATTCCCCGTGGGGGTACCACGGAAATAATCTTAACGCTCTCCTTCAGGAGGGCTTTTTTATTCCCTATTGATTATCTGCCTTTTTTTATATTTAAATATAAAAAGGAGCCTGTATGAAAAAGAAAATCATAATTTCTTTGATGATAGCCACTGCACTCGGTATATATGGCTGGATGGAACGCCAGAAACTTTCTGCCATGCTTAACGAGACACTTAATACTGAAAAAGGAAACGCAGCATCTGCTGAAGGAGTCAGAAGAACAGGCAGGTATGGCAATCACTCCCTGGGTTCCGAAGACAGGACAATGGAGCTGGACGGGCTTGAGATGAATATTTATGTTCCAAGCAGAAAAAAAGAAAATCCTCCGGAAGAAATACCGTCACGCGGAACAGGAATTGAAAACAATATTCCAGCCCGTCAGGACAGTCTATCAATGATTTCATCAAAAGAAATACAGCGCGAAATGGCCGCAGAACAGAAAGGCAGGGAAGCCACTGCCAGAAAGACAGAGATTCCCAGGCTTAAACCTACGCCTAAATTTATGGATATGTCAAATATGAGCGGCCCCGGCCAAAGAATAATGATTGGTAACGGAGGTGCCGGGGAAGGCAATTCCATGGGCCGTACACACAGCGCCAACCAGCCAGGCAGAGGTGAATCACGAAGCATACTGAAAGACACCCCCGGAGGTGACCAGAGTCCTGTAGTAATACGTTGTGCGCACGGCTGCCCTCCTCCCCCTGGAGCTATTCCTCTCAAAGGGGCTATTCCCAAGAATGCAAAAGTTCTTGATTATGACTGTCATGATCCAAATCAGAAGCTGCCTTACTGACTGGTCCGGTTTTACGTATATTGCGCATTTATTAAAAATATTTTATTGATTTAATGTTTAACAATGAAAAACCTGATTTTAAATCTCAATTTCGGTGTAAATAAAACAGCTGTTATACCGTCTTTCCGTGGCGGACATGTGTACCGTTTCGACGAAGCTCTTACAACGCCAGGCGGCAAAGGGGTAAATGTAGCCAGGGCGTTAAAATCATTAGGAGAGATGGTACCTCTTACCGGTTTTCTAAGTGGACATAACGGCGAATGGATAGAAGAGGCACTTGCAGCTGAAGGACTTAAATTCAAGGCTGTAAAACATAATCACGGAGAATCCCGTGTATGCTATACGCTTGTTGACGGAAAAGGCCATTCAACAGACATAAACGAGGATGGCCCTGAAGTTCCTCCTGAGGCCCAGGCAATATTTCTCAACGGATTTGACCGCTACATATCAAAAGGCGCAATTGTTGCAATATGCGGACGGGTTTCAAGAGGCCTGAAAAATGGGTTTTACACCAGGCTCATCAGAAAAGCCCGTGAGAAAAACTGCTATACAATACTTGATACCACAGGCCATGTTCTGCGTGAAAGCATAGAAGCAGGCTGCAGCGCCATAAAGATAAACAGACTCGAATTTGAAGATCTTACAGGCCGCAAGTTCAACCCTGCCGTATTAAAGAGTTTCTTAAAGAAATACGGGCCTGGCGGACTTAAACTTGTTATAGTTACCAGCGGCGCGAAACCGACATGGGCCGTAACAGCCTTCGGATTGTGGAAAATCATTCCCCCAAGGCTTGAAAAGATGAAAAGCCCCACAGGCGCCGGAGATTCTTTTATGGCCGGGTATCTTTTCGGTCTGCTTAACAATTATTCATTCGAGGAGTGTCTTAAATCCGGAGCTGGTACGGCAGCAGCTGACTGCATGACTGTAGGCGCCGGAATGGTAGACAGGGACACAGCCTTTGATTATGCGGAAATGACAGAAGTCATACGTATGTAAATATACCGGAATTATTTACAGCCACCGGTCTGTGGCAGACTTACGGAAGGACCAAAGCCACGAGGCCCCGGTCTGGGTCCTGGTTTAGGTCTTTCCCCTCCGGGACCTGGTGCAGTGCCAGGTTTCAGCCGCTCTCCAGGCACAAGCCCCTGTCCGGGTTTAGGTCTTTCCCCCGGTTTAGGTCTCTCGCCAGGGCCAGGCAGCTTTCCTGGCAGATATATAGGCAGACTCGTCCTGAAAAGAAGTTTAGGCTGTTCTCTTTTTTCGCCCGGAGCAGGAATTCCTTTTGGCGCAAATGAAGGCAGACTGGGTCTGTTTTTCATGACATAAGTTTCCTGACATTTGGCACATTCAGTTTCAGCCTTTGGTTTAGGTTTATAGGTTACAATACGCTGCGCGCTTTGGGCAGGAAGTGAATCAGGCATAAAATTATCCTGCATTGATGGTCTGTTAAATTCCTGGCTTATTACAATATATTCATCTTCTTCCCGGTTTTTGTATTCAATTATATTATCGGAATCCTTTTTTTTATTTTTCTTCTTTTTACGGGGCTTTTGCTTTTTTTCCTTCTTTTCTGTTTCCTTAAGTTCAGGCTGTCGTGGAGGGATGAATTTATTTATATCATTTCCGCTAAGTTCCAAAGGTTTACCGGAAGGCTCTTTTTCCTCCATACCTGATGGCAGAACAGGAATATTTAAAGTACTGCTGGATAAGTCAACCGGAGGTGGCAATGAATCATCCTCCTCTGAAAAAGACAGGACGGGACAGATAAAAAAGACTGTCATAAATAAAATAATGCGAAGAAAGTTTTTCCTTCCCATAATCTATTTATATAATATTTGCCTTTTCTGTACAAATCAGTTTCATTCAATGATAATATAACGCAGCTTATGCAGACATTTATGTAAATAAAGTCCAAATTATATACAATAAAAATAGAAGCTGCCCGCTGCTGTCTTATCAGCAGTACATATGCCTCTTTCAGCGGATTTTTCCGCGAAGAAAGATTGGGACACACAAAGGGTATGCCGCATTATTTGTTCGTGCAGGAGACAGAAAATGACAGATTTTAAAGCTATTGAGAATATTCTGGACAAAGCCGGAGCGGAAGGCCGCAGGTCATTAAGCGAGCCGGAGGTGTACGAAGTATTACATGCAGCCGGACTTGCTGCCCCAATGCACAAACTATATTCTGCTCCTCTTGATGCTGAAAAAGCAAAAAAGGCAGCAGAGGAGATAGTGGCTGCTTTCCCGGGAGAAAAAGCTGTAATAAAACTTGTTTCCTCAAAAACACTTCACAAAACAGAAAGCGGCGGCGTGAAAGTATGTGCCATGAATACCGGGGTTATTGCAGAAACAATGTATGCGATGGCTGAAAAATTTCCGGATGCTGAAGGATTAATGGCTGTCGGATTTATACCTCATTCTGCATTTGCCCTCGGAGAGGAACTTCTTTTAGGCGCACGCAGTGATGATGCATTCGGTCCGGTAATAACACTGGGGCCCGGCGGAACTCATGCAGAATCATTCATAAAAATCCTTACCAAAGGAACAGCCCCGTCCGTGCTGCCGGTACTGCTTTCAGACAGCAGAATGATGAAATCCCTGCTGAATAATTCCTGGATATGGAAATACTGCCGTGGCGACGTGCGCGGTGGCAGGAAAATGGCAGAAGATTCCGACATGCTGGCCTGGCTTAACGGATTTACGGAAATAATGGGTTATTTCCGTGATAACGGCAGTTCGAAATGGGCAGTTTCAGAATTTGAAATCAATCCTCTCTGCGTTGCACAGAACCGGATAACTGCACTGGACGGAGTTTTAAGATTCCGCCAGGCCAGAAATACGGAAAGAAACAGACCTTCCAAAGGCGGAGTAAACGCCATACTCTCCCCCCGTGCCGTAGCCGTGGTAGGTGTAAGCGAAAAGAAAATGAACATGGGCCGCATTATCCTGAACAATGTAATAAAGGTCGGCTTTCCAAAAGAACATATTTATGTGATAAAGCCAGGAACTGCGGAAATTGATGGAGTTAAATGTGTGGATAGTCCTGCAGACCTGCCGGAACAGGCTGATATGTACGTCGTGGCTGTGCCGTCCTCAACCGCTGCGGACGTACTTAAAGAGGCAGGCGATTCCGGCAAGGTGAACGGGATAGTACTTATTTCCGGCGGGCTCGGAGAAAAATCCGGTTCGGAAAACGCAGCACAGCATGTAATAGACATGATTGCGGACGGAAGGGCAAAAAACCCGGATTTCGCCATGAGCGGAGCCAACTCAATGGGCATTGTGCTCAACAAGGCAAAAGTAAACACATTCTTCATACCTGAATATAAACTGGAACACCCGATAGGCGTAAACCCGAACATTGCCCCTACGGCATTCGTCAGCCAGAGTGGCGCTTTTGTGATAGCTGCGGAAAGCACAATGCCCTGGCTTAAACCGCTTTACAGTATTACAGTAGGCAACCAGCAGGACATAACTGTAGTGGACTATCTTGACAGCCTTGCTGATGATGAAGAAATAAAGGTAATGCTTGTCTATATGGAGGGTTTCAAGCCTGGCGATGGTCTTGCCCTGACAAAAATACTGCGCCGTGCAAAGGCAAACGGCAAGCAGGTAGTGATTTACAAAGCCGGAAGAACAGCTTTCGGACAGAAAGCAGTAATGGGACATACAGCTTCAATAGCAGGCGATTATCTTGTCACCGACATGATTTTAAGCCAGAACGGCGCACTTGTAGCTCAGAATTTCGAAGAATTTTATGATTTTGCGATGCTGGCCTGTCATTTCGCTGATTACGGCCCGATAGGCCGAAACACATTCCTTATGAGCAATGCCGGATTCGAGGCTGTTGGCATGGCAGACAATTTCACAAGTTCCATAAAAACTGATTTTCCTGATGATGCACAGCTGAAAGCAGAACTGCAGCAGGTACTGAAAGAATCCAGACTGGACGGACTTGTTGATGTACGCAATCCTTTTGACGTAACCCCTATGGCTCCTGACAAAGCCTGGGCAGAAATATTGAAAAGAACAATACCTCACCCCGGATTTGATGCCGCAGTTGTTTCAAATGTACCTTTAAGCGGTTCAGTACAGACCCTGCCGGCAGGCGAAGGTCACAAAGAGGATTTTACAAAAGGATCTTTCCTCGGAATAGCGGCAGATGTGGCACGTAAAGCAAAAAAGCCTTTGGTTTTCTGCGTGGATTCAGGCCGTCTGTACGACGCTTACTGTGATTATGCCCTGAAGCTCGGCCTGCCGACATTCCGCACCGCAGACAGGGCCGTAAAAATGTATATCAGATACCTGGATTATGTAAATTCCGGGCTGTAATAAGACGGCAGAATACCGGGACATAAAGATTATCTCCAATAAAAATGAGTACGGAAAACAAAAAAGACATTGGCGGAGAAAACACTGGGCCTGTTGGCAAACCGGCCTCAACTCCGTTTTTTAAAATATTCGCTATTATTTTTTTTATAAGCATAACTGTTCTTTCCTATGTGACTTACAAGAAAATATCGCAGTTTCTCTCTTTTTTAAGTGGCGAGATAAATTCTGTTACTGCCCCTTTCAAATATGGAACATTCTCTTCCTCCGGCACTTATCCTGTTCCTGAAGAAGAGGATGACATAAATGAGGAAACGGAACCGGTCACGGCTCATATTCCTGAAGATGAAGGAGAAGAAGCCGAGCGTACGGAAATTTCCACAGTGACTCCGGAAGATGAACAATCCGGGTCAGATACCGTAACCGGCTCCGATAATTCCCAGGCCCATAGTAATTCTACGGAAGATGGCACACCGGAAAACAGCCCAAGAGCCTTTCCTCGTACAATGAACCCTGTTGAAAGCGCGGGAATTAAAGCAGCCACGACAGTCAAAGACGGTTTTTTCAAAGGAATGAATGATTTTTCCATACATGACAGTATCGGAATCACCAGATTCATATTCATGGACACAAAAGTATACCAGTTCTCACTGTATCCGGCGGCAGAACATTACAAAAATGCGGCAACAGAAGAAAAGAGAGCCGGCGTAGCTGCTGACTCATTTGACGCTATAATAAAAAAGGTACAGGGAGCGTATTATTATAATTCGAAGAAGGATATTATTCTTTCATTCCGTAATTCTTTCGTAAAAGCCTGTCTGAACAATCGTAAGGATATCTGGAAATATGCAGAACTGGACGGTTATGCCTATGGCTGTAATGACAGCGGTTTCAATGCCGTGGCAGTAAATGCGCTGGGGCAGCCAGGTGTACCGGCAGACAGGGAACCTTTGTTCTAAAATATTCCTTTCAGCATTTTCCGGCGCCGTTCTTCCGGAAATCTTTCTATTGCATACCTTAATGCCGTGCGCGGCAGTTCCGCATAATGTTTCTCAAGGAAAAAAACAAGTTCCGCTTCATTACAGTATTTTCCGGTCTCCCTAAGCATCCAGCCTACAGCCTTGTGCATAAGATCTTCCCTGTCGCCCAATAGTTTTTCCGCTATCTGATACGCGGTTTTATTTTCACCACGACGTATAAACGCAAGGCATGATACCATGGATATACGCCGTTCCCAGAGAAGGGACGATTCCGCCAGACTGAACAGTATTTTCCGGTCCCTGTCAAGAAGATGTTTTCCGACAATATGCGGGCAGGAAAGATCTACAAGGTCCCAGTTGTTTATATAAGCAGTATTTGCAAGATAATTGTCAAAAATATATTCACACTGTTTCCGGTCAGAATGTCCATAATGCCACACAAGAAGAAAAACAGCAGCCTCACGCACTTCATGCCATTCAGAATGAAGCACGGTAAAAAGATCCGGAACAGGTATTGAATGAAAACTCCTGATAATTTTCCTTATTTCTGGCACCGGAATACCGAGAAATTTATCCCCCTCACCATACTGGCCTTTCCCTGTTTTGAAAAATCCTGATAAAACCGCAACCTTCTCCGGAGTTCCGGCATCCTTCAGGGCATCTACAAGCTTCAAATACTCCATGTTCATTTTAAATTATCCTCATGCATAAAAACAAGAAAACCTGTCTGAAACTGCCATAACCTGAATTTCTGACGCTCCAGTTCCTGAACAGAATACAGATCTAGTGTCAAAACTCCTTCTTCACTGTCGGGCATCATATACAGGAAAACATCATTTTCATTTAATTCCGGTACCCAGCCGGTTTTTGTCAAAAGATTATCCCCTACTGTTTTCTGTATGAAGTTCAGATAAATATTTACAAGATTATATATTTCCACTCCCCGGCCTTCAGGGCTGTGCCAGTATATTTTTCCGCCTTTCTGCTGAAGTGCTGATATTTTCCTCAGCCCGGGCATTACTTTTGTTCTCTCAATCACTGTACTGTT
>CACZRG010000161.1 GCA_902783485.1 uncultured Elusimicrobium sp. | reverse complement strand
CCAGGCGGTTGAGGATATGACGGATTACGCCATGGAGAATGGTGTGAATTATTTCGATACAGCATATCCATATCACGGCGGAATGTCGGAAATAGCAATAAGCCGTGCTCTTGCCAGATATCCGCGTGACTCATATTATCTTGCAGATAAATATCCGGGACATCAGATAGCCGAAACATATGATCCCGAAAAAATCTTTGAGGATCAGCTTAGAAAATGCAATACGGAGTATTTCGATTTTTATCTTCTTCACAATGTGTATGAGAAATCCGTTAATGTCTACACAGATCCGAAATGGGGAATAATCCCATATTTTTTAGAGCAGCGCAGAAAAGGAAGAATAAAGCATCTTGGTTTTTCATCTCATGCCTCGCCGGAGGCACTTCGGGCATTTCTTGCAGTGTATGGAAAGGATATGGAATTCTGTCAGATTCAGCTTAATTATGTTGACTGGAATCTTCAGAATGCAGCGGAAAAATACAATATACTGAAACAGGCCGGTATACCTGTGTGGGTTATGGAACCGCTACGTGGAGGCCGTCTGGCAGGTCTTTCAGCTGAGGAAATGAAACCTTTAAGTGATGTGTGCAAATGGCGTTCCCCGGTAGAATGGGCCTTTCACTGGCTTATGTCGCTTTCGGATGTAAAAGTGATTCTTAGCGGAATGTCCGATCTTCATCAGATGGTTGACAACGTGCGTATTTTCAGTGCCGATACGGCGGAAATGTCGGAAACAGAGCGGGAAGCACTTATGCTTTTCTCAAAGAGTATTATAAACGGTGTTCCGTGTACCGGCTGCGGATACTGTGCGGAAGAATGTCCTAATAATATGGAAATTCCGTATGTCATAAGGCTTTACAATGATATTAAATTCACCTCGCCGGAAAAAGCCATGAATGCAGGAATGCTGCTTAAAGCCCTGCCGGAATCAAGTGCGCTTGAGCGCTGTGTAGCCTGCGGGGTATGTATGCATGTATGTCCGCAGAAAATTGAGATACCGCGCATTATAGCCGAACTTAAGAATGATATATCTCCAAAACTTCCTGACTGGGAGAAAATCTGCAAAGAACGCGCAGAAGCTGCCAGAAGGCTCGCCGAAGGTGACGGAAAATAAAAGTGGCATAATGGAGAAATATTTTTGAACCGGGCCTGTATGTTGTCCGTAGTTCCGCACCTGAATTGACAAATGTTTTATAAGGCACATTAAATAATTAAGTGCAACATTAATTCGCGGAAGTATGCAGGATATTGAAAAATATATTTCTCAAATGCTATAATATTTGTATTGAGCGTGGTTAGCTCAGCGGTAGAGCATTCGCCTTACACGCGAAGGGTCATAGGTTCGAATCCTTTACCACGCACCAATATTTTTGTCTTATCGTCGTAAAATCAAAAATAAAATCCCAGAAAACAGGTCATTTTTAACCAAAACCCATAGTCACAGGATTTTTAATCAAAACAAGCATACAGCCAGTGGAGTGTTATCCTTCCCCTGGCTTTTTTGTTGTTGTCTGAAAACCCCCGGCTTAGCCGGGGGATATTGATTACATAAGACACTATTAGTCATTGCGGGCGGTAGCGAAGCAATCTGATTATGGAAACTCTGCTTTTAAGATTTACCAATCACAGATTGCTTCGTCGCTGCTAATACTCCTCGCAATGACGTATATCGTTTTTCCATCAATAACTATATATAACAGAGCCTTTACATTTAGTGGCGGTTAAATTTAATCTGCTGGCTGGAATTCCTTAACTCGTTATACAGGTTGTCTAATAGCATACTCTTGATGAAATTAAGTTTTTCCTCGCTCTTGAACAATTCCTGAAAGAATTTGTCATTCTGTTCGTAGCGGCCTATTATGGCAGTTTCAAACAGCTTGTCATAAAGTGTCTGGAAGGCCGTCCTGTCTCCGGCAATGGCTGACTGGACTATCTTTTTATCCTTCATCAGGTCTGCTTTAAGCTGCTCAAGCACCTTGTCCTGCCCGGTGAAATTTGTCGCATATTTTTGGTTGAATTTTTCCAGTATTTCGGAAAGCCGGCT
>CACZRG010000160.1 GCA_902783485.1 uncultured Elusimicrobium sp. | reverse complement strand
CCAAAGAGATATATGCCGTACAAGATATAAATCCAGCGAAGATTATGTGCTTTTATATTCGGAACACTATGATTATATGTTTGGATTCAGTCTGAAGCTACTACGTGAAATTTCTAAAACCCCATACGCAAATAGTAAATATAATAAATGCGAACAGCATTATAATTATTCCTATCAGCATAATTATTATAGATATTATAATAGGTATTACTGTTGTGAAGGGGATGGTTGGGTTATGGATTATGATTACTGTGATGGGGATTCTAATAGTTGGGTGTCAGAAGATTATGTTCTTCCGTTTATGTGGATAGATCTCAAAAAGGCATTCCCAGAGTATTCCCAACAGAATTCAGAAAAAAAAGAATATGTACAATCCAGCGCAAAAGCTGAAACATTACCGTCAGATTCTGAAAAGAAATAATGTTTTTATCATATAATGTAATTTCGTTGTATTAAACAAATTCAATACGGCGAGATGAATTATTTGTATTACAATATTCCGCAGTCATTCCCAAAGGCTGGCTGTGGGCACGGCGAACATGTTTTCGCCGAAAGGCAATGTGTCCTCGCCGGAATAAAGCACTATCCACATAAATTCTCTGTCTTTTGCCAGATGTTCTCTGAAACACTTTATATGCTTAAAGTCATTTTTCCCGATGAATGCCCCGCATTTTGTAAAGTCTGAAGTCCGCAAAAAGTAAAATTGAAAGTCCGCGTTTTATAAAATTAAACTTCCGCGTTTTGTAAAATGATGCCCCCGCATTTTGTAAAAAATAGAGATTTCTATTAAAAACTGTTCTTTATTTAATCCGCAGTCAGATGTTTTTCAATATCCATGCTGCCGTACATTATGCGGACTATTGAAACCAGTTTGTTTTTATCGTCAACTGCATATAGAACAATATAATTGTCAACAGGCATAATGTGCAGACATTTTTTTCTGCCAATGCTTAGAATTGTATAACTTGAACCTTAACGGCAGACTTGTAAGGCTCAATATGCTTTTTTCAATTCTTGAAAACTGTAAATAGGCATTTGTCGGAGAAAGTAATTTTACGGCAATATATTCATATATGTTGTGCAGATCCTTTTCGGACTGTTCGGAGAACACAACCTTATATTCCATATTTATTGCGAAGGTCAGAAAATACTTGTGCGGCAGGTCTTGTTTTTCCTTCCTCAATATCCTTAAGGCCTTTTTCTATTTCTTTATCTATTTCCTCTTGAGAAAGTTTGTTTATGTCAGGCAAATGGCAGGAATTGTTTTTGACAGAAAAAGGGATTCCTTGTTTTGCAATTATCTGCTCATAAAACATATTTATAGCTGCCGAAGCGGTAATCCCAAGCCCGGAAAGAATTTTTTCCGCTTTCGCCTTGACATCAGGGTCTACAGCTGCAAATATATTCGCCTTATGAGCTTCCATAAAATCTCCAATAAAATCTTTAATATATTATAGACGGTTTATTTCAAAAAAACAAGGTAAAATTTTCAATAACAGCTATAGTCAACGCAGTTTTATAAAATAAGAACCTCGCATTTTGTAAAAAAATAAGCACAAAGGCATGGAACTGCCCTGCTGGCTGCAATATGCTGTTTCCCGGTTTTATTTTTATGTATTTCATATAGAAAACAAGTAAAATTCTATGCAAAATGTAAATCGGAGTATATAAATTGCATAAGTTTTTAGCCTAACTTTTTTATTTAATGGACGGGCTGGCGTATTGGCGTGTTTGATAGTGGCAGGCATTATTTATGTCATAATACCGGAAGTGCCTGTTTTGCAACAGCAGTAACGGCAGTAATAACCGCAGTACAGTTTGTAATCAGAATATTATGCGGTAATTGGGCCATATATAAAGCGGTATATAAAAAAGCCCGGCAATGATTTTATATATATCATCGCCGGGCCTTTTAGTTTGTTTTTGTATTGTCAGGCCTGTTTTTTCTTATGTTCCTCATGGATTTTGTTTACTATTTCGTCCAGCCATTCCTCTTCTTTTATGGTTTTTATCTGCTGGCCTTTTTCTATCCACACGCCTGTGCCTTTGCCGCCGGCAACGCCGAAATCCGCAGAGCGGGCCTCGCCGGGGCCGTTAACTATGCAGCCCATTACGGCTATTTTCATGCCTTCGGCTTCCTCGCGCAGCTGTTTGTCATTGTATATCCTTTCTTCAACCCTGTGTATGGCCTGAGCAAGGTTTACCTGCGTTCTGCCGCAGGTGGGGCAGGATATTAAATCCGGGCCGTATGTGCGCAGCCCCAGTGCCTTTAGTATTTCATAGGCGGCGCGCACCTGCATTACAGGGTCTTCCGTGAGGGAAACGCGCACAGTGTCGCCAAAGCCCTGGGCAAGCATCATGCTTATTCCAATGGAGGATTTTACTGTGCCGGAAAGGAATGTTCCGGCTTCTGTTATGCCCAGGTGAAGCGGAATGTCTGACTGTTCCGCGAACATGGCATTTGCCATTATTGTGCGTTCTATGTCGTCCGCCTTAAGCGAAACCACAATGTCCCGGAAGTTCAGTTCCTCAAGAGTTCCTACTTCGTGCATGGCCTCTTTTACCATCTGTTCTGCCCACTCTTCGGAAGTCCAGCGGGGGGAGGGATTCTCTTTCAGGGCTTTAAGCGAACCGGCGTTTACGCCTATTCTTATGGGAATTCCGGCGGCCTTGCAGGCATCAGCCACGGCTTTAACCCTGTCTTTCTCGCCGATATTGCCAGGGTTTATGCGTACTTTGTCCACACCCTGTTTTATGGCTTCCAGAGCAAGACGCCAGTCAAAATGTATGTCCGCCACAAGGGGAATGTTTATGGCCTTTTTTATCTTTCCTATGTTCTGCGCGGCTTCCATGTCCGGCACGGCAACCCTTATTATTTCGCAGCCTGCTTCCTCAAGCCTTTTTATCTGCGTTATGGTGGCCTGCGCGTCCCTGGTGTCCGTGTTGCACATGGACTGCACGGATATGGGGCTGTCGCCGCCTATTGTGTATTTGCCAACGCGCACCTTGCGTGTTATGTATGGCTTATGCTCATGTTCATGGCTGTGGTCGTGTCCGCAGCCGCAGTGCTCATTGTGTTCATGCTTGTTATTGCAGGAATCTGACATGGTTTTTCTCCTGAAATTCTGAAATTTTAGTCAAATAGTTTTTATTTTTTTACGGAATCCGCATTCGCGGACGGGGCTTCGCCGGCAGATTCTGCAGTTTTTCCGGACTCAGTATTTGTGCCTGCCTGTTCATTGGATGTTTTGTCTGCTCCCGGTTCAGCAGCTGCGGCGGCAGCCTCGCGTGCTTTTTTTCCGTCATGGGAATTTTTTATTCTCACTATATCGCTGTAAGTGGCAAATACGAAAATGCCAACCAGTATGGCGAACCCGGCTATATTGAGTTTTTCCACTACTTTAAGGCTTGGTTTTCT
>CACZRG010000159.1 GCA_902783485.1 uncultured Elusimicrobium sp. | reverse complement strand
CGATCTTATCCCGCAATGGGATGTACAGAACCGGTTGCAGTAGCCTTTGCTGCCGCATCGGCAGCAAAGCTGTTGTCCGGGCCGGCAACGGAAGTAAGAATTACCACAGATCCGGCCACATATAAAAATGGTCTTGCTGTAACAATACCAAATACAGATGGAAAAAAAGGAAATCTTTTAGCAGCAGCCATAGGCGCAATAATAAGGAAACCGGAACTTGGCGCAGAGATTTTCCGCGGAATATCCGCTGAACTGGACGAGGCAAAAAAACTTGTAAATTCAGGCGCTGCCTCCATAAAAACAGATCACCGCAAACATGGGATATACATAGCAGCAGAAATTTTCTCCGGCAGGGAAAGGGCTCTCTGTGTTCTGGAAAACAGCCACACAGAAATAGCCAGGCTTATACACAACAGCAGAATACTTGTCCATAAGAAAAAAGAAGACAAAAAAAGCAGCTGCTGGTACAAAGAGGAGCTGCGCACAGCCACCATGGAAGACCTTTTCCGGGCCACGGAACAGGCATCGCCGGAACAGCTTGAATATATAAAAAAAGGCGTGGAAATGAACCTTGCCGCCAGCCACGAGGGCATGGCGATAAAAAAAGTGGGCTACTACATCAATGATATAATTGAAAAAGGCTTTATGAAAAAAGACGTTTTTTCAGAGGCCAAGATAACCGCAGCATGCGCTACGGATGCCAGAATGGCAGGCCTATCCGTGCCAGTGATGTCCAGCGGGGAATCAGGCAACCAGGGCGTTGTAGCAATACTCGTGCCGTGGATAGTAGGCAAAACAGCAGGCCGCCCCGAAGAAAAGATTTTAAAGAGCATTGCACTTTCACACCTGGTAAATTCTTATATTAAGGTATTCACCGGAGAGCTTGCACCTATATGCGGCTGCGCCGTGGCAGCAGGCGTGGGCGCGTCCGCCGCGATAGTGTGGCAATTCTGTGGCGCAAACGTGCACAAAGTATCCCTAGCAGTAAACACAATAATAAGCGACATCGGCGGCACACTGTGCGACGGCGCAAAAAGCGGTTGCTCCCTTAAAGTCGCATCGTCGGCAGATTCAGCCATACGCGCGGCATACATGGCCATACACGGCGAAGGCATAACTGAGAAGGAGGGCTTCATCGGCAATTCGGCGGAAGAGACCATACAGAACATAGCCCGCATATCCTGCACGGGAATGAGCAAGGTAGACAAGATAATCCTTGACATAATGGCAGCCAAAGGCGGAATGAACTGACTGCCGGCACACAGCAAAAGACCGCCGTTAAGGCAGGCTTCGTTATTTATGGATTCCGTAACTCACTTACCAGCATGTGTCCGTGCTTGATTCCGGCAACAGATTATTAGCATAATAATACATATTAAGGCTATGCCTGACTGGTGACACCACAGGAAAAACACTACCATAAAACCGTTTTTTGCATGGTGGCCAGACTTAACAAATGTATGGCATGGTTCTGACAATTTTATTGAATATTAATACGGAGCCAGAATAAATGAAAGATAAAAAATCACCTCTGGAATCAAGCAGTTTTTCAAAAGCTTTCAAAATTCTTTCGGAATCAAAAAGAAACGCACTTGAAGCTTACTATGAATTTGCACACGGAGTTGACGAGATAGTAGATGATAACAGTAAGCCGCTTGAAACAAAAAAAGAGGAGCTTGCCGCCTGGCGGAAAAAAATAGAGGCCCTTTTCATTGGCCAGGTACCTGAAGATGACGAACTTTGTCAGAAGCTGGCACAGACGATAGTATTCTTTAATCTGAAAAAAGAACATTTTCTTCTTCTTATAGATGGCATGGAGCTTGACCTTACCAAACACGAATACGCAACCATAGAAGAACTTGAATATTATATGTACCGTGTGGCCGGAATAATAGGGGAAGTTTGCCTTATCATCGTTGAGTATGACGGAGCCAATGCCAAAGAGATAGCTACAACAATGGGCTATGCCGTACAGCTTACAAATATAATCCGCGATGTGCGTGAAGATTATGAAGCCGGACGTGTGTACCTGCCTTATCAGGATCTGGCCAGATTTAATTTCAGCAAGGAGAATTTTGCAAAACCGGGTTATACTCAGGAATTTACAAATCTCATGGCTTTTGAGGCAGAGCGTGCGAAAAAATATTATTCCGACACGATAACGCTTGTAGACAAGGAACATAAGAAGAACTTCAAATTCTCACTTATAATCTGGAATATATACCGTGACCTTCTCGAAAAGATTGAGAAGAGCGGATTTCATGTAAAAGAAGCCAGAATAGGAACAACAGGAACGGAAAAACTTGTTTCCATATTCAAGGCGATGATACAGTATCTGAGGCTGTAAATGCTAAAAAACGATTCATGGATAAGGGAAATGTGCCGCAGTCATGCCATGATACAGCCTTTCTGCGAAAAGCTGAATGCGGAAGGAATGGTATCATACGGTCTTTCATCATATGGATATGACATACGCGTATCAGATGAATACAAGGTTTTTACCGATGTTCACAACTGCATTATAGACCCAAAGTCATTCGATGCCAGGTCTTTTGTTGATATAAAGGGACCATACTGTATAGTTCCCGCACATTCATTTGCTTTAGCAAGGTCTGTTGAGTATTTCAGAATACCACGCGGTGTTATAGGTCTCTGCATAGGAAAAAGCACATATGCCCGTTGCGGTATAGTAGTAAACATAACCCCGCTCGAACCGGAATGGGAGGGTCATCTTACACTTGAGATATCCAACACTACGCCACTGCCGGCAAAGATATATTCAAACGAGGGAATAGCACAGCTTGTATTTCTTGGAGCGGAAAAGGAATGCGAAACATCATATAAAGACAGAAAAGGCAAATATCAGAAACAGCGGGGAGTTACCCTGCCCAGAATACTGAAAACGGAGGTTTAATGCTGGAAAAGAAAGTTTTTTCTCAGATATTATTATCTTTTCTTCTGCTGATGCCGTCATTCCTCCACGCAGGAGCAGCGGATGAGCTGCAGAAAGCCAAATTTGAGGAAAGAACACATTCAAGGGCGGCAGCATTTGAAACCGCAATGAACGGACTGAAAAAATTCCCGAATGACAGGAATTTATTCATGTATGCGCTGGATCTTTCAGCAGAAGCCTCACAGGCACAGCTTGTATCGCTGGAAAAAACAGCAATTTCAATGGCGGAAAAATTTCCAAAAGACTATATCTGGAATCTGGGAGCCTGCCGTGTACGCAGACTTAACGGCAAAACAGATGAGGCGTTGCAGAACTGCCTACGCTCGCTACAGTACGGACGCGGTGAATTCCAGCCTAACCTTGAAATTTCCAAAGTTTATCTCGCGATGAGTATTTTCGACAGAGCTGAAGAATTCATAGCCTCGGCACTTGAAATTAATCCAGCAGATTTCGATGCGCTGTACACAAGAGGTGAGATTTATGAAAGACAGGAGCTTTACGTAAAAGCAAAAAAAGCCTATGCCTCGGCACTGTCATTCGCAGGTGAAGATATTTCCGCAATTGCTGACGCAAATGCCACAAAGGCATCTGCTGCCATCAGGCGCGTAAATTCAATGCAGAAAAAACAGAAAAGCAGACTGTCCGCACTGAAATACAAGGAAAACAAAGGAGTGGCCGCAGCCTCCTGCATAAAGAAATTTGAAGAAGAAGCTGCAAAGGAAGATTTCACAGCAGCGGCTGAAACCGGAAAAAACTGCCGCAGGAAGGATCCACGCAATCTGGATCTCGCTTCAAAACTTGCCGATGTACTGGTAAACGCCGGCGAATACGAAGAGGCT
>CACZRG010000158.1 GCA_902783485.1 uncultured Elusimicrobium sp. | reverse complement strand
GACCTCGACTTCCGGTCTGTTCCTGAAAAGTTTTATCGGATATCTGAATGATATATCGGAGAGGTGATCGGGTTTTATGCCGCGCATTTTACTAACAGCCTCGGCAAAAGTTTCCATACCTATATTTCCGGGAACATATGGCTTGCCATTTATCTTGTGATCTTCAAGATATGGGTCCGAACTTACGGAAAAATTTTTAAGGGATGTCAGCGTATGCCCTTTTATGTACTCCGGTATATACGGAAGAAGGGAAAGTTCCCCTGAACCATTACCATTAAACTGTGTATTGCAGAAAAGCTGATGATCGGCATCAATTTCTCCGAGCGCGGCAGTAAGCAGTATTTCCGGTCTGTTTCCATAAACAAGTTCATCAAGCACTGCCTGCATTCCCTCTTCCGGATGCAGGAATTCAACGCCACATTCATCAAGATATTTTTTTACACTGTCACGTGTGCTCATTCCTGTACCGTCATATGCAGACATATCTACTGCCAGGGCTTTTATTCCTTTGGCAGCAAGTGCGCGGGCAAAACAGGATATATAAGCGGAGGCGGCTGCGTAGTCACACTGGCCAAGATTGCCGAATCTTCCTATAACGGAGGATATAAGCAGCATGAATCCATCCTGTTTAAGTACTCCGCGTTTCCACATGGTTACAGCGGAAGCCGCTTTTGTAGCAAATACCCGTGAAAATTCAAGATGTGATTTGTCTTCTATCCGGCGGGACATTTCTATTCCGGCGAAATGGACTATTCCATCAAGGCGTCCGTGTTCTGACAGTATCTGTGAGAATACATCATTAAAAGAATTCATGTCCAGAAGATCGCACTGATAATATCTGGATTCAGGACATATCCTGGAAAGAAGATTAAGATTCTTCTGCAGTTCAGCACTGTCTATTCTTATACGGTATTCTCTTTCAAGTTCTACGGGAGTGATTTTCCGTTCCGGAAATCTGGCCTGAAGTTCTGAATACAGGGTTTCCTTTTTCCATCTTTCCCTTTCAGTTTCGGGAAGGGAGGCCAGAGAAGCATTTGCGCCATACAGCGATATCCTGTCCAGTATCAGGGGAATAGCGCCATGCTGTTCAGCTAACATTCTTGTAAAAATGGAGCCAAGCCCCCGCCCGCCACCTGTAATGAGAATCTTTTTGCCTTTTAAAGAATAGGGATTCTTTCTGTCCAGGAGTTCAGGATTGGCTATTACGGCAAATCTTCTGTTATCCCTTAAGGCTACGGAAATCCTTGCGTCGCCATAGAGTATTTCGCTCATGGTCTTATGGGCTATGCTGTGATTGCTCATTGAAGGATCAAAATCAATGATTTTAATAACCGTAGATGGAAGTTCTTTCCGCAGGCATAGCGCCATACCATGCATGGCTCCATAAACAGGGTCAAGGCTTTCTTTGGATTCGCAGCCAAAACCTCCGTCAGCAGTGGTAATTACAGAAAGGAAAGATTTAATGCCTTTCTGAACATTGCAGAGAGCCGGTTTGAATACTTTTGCCGCGAGGAAAAGAGGGTATGCGTAGTGCAGCATATCCTTACTGGCCGCTGTTTCCTGCGACAGTGTTTTGTGCATACAGCCATTCAGGAAAATTATTCCCTGTATTTCTTTGTGTTCTGAAGCAAAGGCCCTGAAGGTTATTTCCATATCTTCCGGACTTCCGCTATTATACTGTATGGAATTTTTTATTTTTGTTTTTACGGTGGTGAAGATGTAAGACGGCAGCATACGCTTGTCCAGTTCTGCCCTGAATGCCTTTGCTGTCTCCATGTCTTCGGCAAAAACAATCACCGGCTTTTTATAGGCGAGTTTAAAGAAACTCTCCTGCTCTACCGGCGCCGGGATAAGAAGCGGCACATAACGTATGTGGCGTTTCGCATGTGTGTTTTCGACAGGTTTTAACTCAGGGTTTTCCTGAATAAGCCTGGCTGTGCGTTCCTGTTTTTCCTTGTCCTGAATCAGTTTGAAAAGAGGCTCGTCGTGCTTTTCCTCATCTTTTTTTGTGATAACGGATTTACCAGCCTGACTGTTTCCGTTGTCTTTGTTTTCCATGCCGGAATCATCAGGTTTATCTTCAGTTTTTTCATGTTCCGTATCAGCGGGCAAAGTATCATGCTGTATGGAATTATCCGTTATATGCCCGGAAAAATCCGGCGTATTGCATTCCGTATTTTGGAAGACGGCAGCGGCAGGCTCTGAATCCGATTCGGATTTATCCCCGCTTTTTTCCCCGGTTTTATGTCCGGAGGCACGGTGGGCCCTTGCGCCACGCTGTTTCTCGGTTACGAATTTAATACAGTGGCGTATTGTAGGATAATCTTTTATTGCTCCTGTCCCGTCCGCGGGAATTCTGTAGTTTTCACGCAGCTGTGCCAGTATTTCCGCCTGTTTTATGGTATCTATACCAAGGTCGGCCTCCATATCAGAATCCAGGTCTAACATTTCCTTTGAGTATCCGGTTTTTTCAACAAACAGAGATATTATCTGCTCTGTTATTTCTTCTTCAGTCAGCAGCCTTTCTGCCTGTTTTGTTTCCTTAATCTCAGTCTTCTGTTCTGTTTTATCTGTAGATTCCGTATATGTTGTTTTTGTGGAATTTTTTCCGCCTTTGTCCTCCACAGAGATATCTGACTGTACTTCAGTGCTGCTTAGGGCGGAAGCCTGTCTGCTGAAAACATATCTGATACAGTGACGTATAGTAGGATAATCTTTTATTGAAACCTGATCGTCTGCTTTTATTTTATATGTATCGCGGAGTTCCGAAAGTATTTCGGCCTGTTTTATTGTGTCTATGCCGAGGTCTGCTTCCATATCCGAATCAAGGTTAAGCAGTTCTTTTGTATATCCGGTCTTCTCTATGAAAAGGTTAAGTATTTTCTCTGTAATCTCTTCTTCTGTAAGAAGTACCTGATTTTTTTCTGTGTGTGGCTCATCTGTGGAATTCTTCTGCGGTGTTTCTGTTTCAGCATTGCCTTCTTTTGATGAGTCTGCTTTATTTTCTGTTACGATACCGGGAATATCCTGCTTTGCCCCATTTCCTGATGAGCTGTTTTCAGAGTGTATGGTATCCGGTGCAGTCTTATTCCTGTTTTCTGCCACTGCTTCAACAGTGGTTCCGACGGCAGAATTTTTACTGATGGCGGAATTTTTATCTGACGGTGCGGGCATTAGATTTTTTATCTGTTCCTGAAGTTTTGAGACTGTGTCAAGAAGTTCTTTCAGCCGTTCAGCTGATACTGTTTTTTCTCCGTCTGAAGGAGTGCCGGATTTTCCGGTATCATTTTCTTCGCTTTCCGTTCCGGTAGTTTCACGGCCTCCGGCAGCAAAACCGGCTGATACATTGGCCAGGGCCCAGTTGCGGAAATAAGAAGTGAAATGTTTTTCTCCGCTTATTGGTTCCTTGCCATTCCAGTCAACATGTATGCCGAGAGCGGTCATATTGGCAAGCATATCATTGAACTCTATTATCCCGCCACGTTTCGGATGATTGGAGGCAAGAACAGTAACATCAGGTTTGTCCTTGAGGGTAGACGACGCAAATCCCGTAAGTACGCGTTTGGGACCGCATTCTATAAATGTGCGCACACCCAATTCATACATATGCTCAAGCTGTCTGATAAACTCTACAGGACTGTACATCTGTTTTACCAGAAGATCGTAGATACCCTGCTTGTCATCAGGATAAAAATCAGAAGTCACATTTGACAGAATAGGCAGCGACGGCAGATTTATCGGAATTTTCTGCAGGAATGCACGGTATGGCACTGTCGCAGGCTCTATTATTGCGGAATGGAATGCGTGTGAAACAGCAATCTCCCCTGCTTCTACTCCGAGACTCTTGAAATGCGCTACAGCTGCATCTACAGCTTTTCCCTCCCCGGCTATGACTGTCTGTGTCGGACAATTTTTATTCGCAGAGATGACATATCCTGCATTGAGTTTCGCAAGTTCTGCGTCAACCCTGTCGCAGCCCAAGGCCACAAATGCCATTTTTCCCGGATCCTTGACCTTTATTCCGGACATTTCCTTTGCCCTGTCAGTGACTGCACGCAGACCGTTTTCGAAAGTGAATACTCCGGCGGCAGTAGCGGCAGCGTATTCTCCGAGGCTGTGCCCGATGGCCATGTCCGGCTTTATTCCGTATTCACGGATAAGACGGTACATTGCTATATCTGCTGTCATCATTGCCGGCTGCGTGAGCTTTGTCTGCCTTATGGCATCTTCGCGCTTCTGCAGTGCCTCTTTATCCTCACCTGGTTTTGACCAGATTGCTTCTGTGAGTTTTATTCCTATCATACGAAGCATTATTTCGTCAGCTTCGTCAAATGTTTCCTTGACAACGCGGTACTTGGCAGCAAGATCACGCAGCATGTTTACGGACTGCGAACCCTGTCCCGGAAACAGCAGGCCTACTTTGGCACTGTTGTTTTTTGCGGTAAAGGGATAAATCTGTTTCAGCCTGAACTGAGTGAGAGGAGCCTCCCATTTGTCCAGATTTACTTTTTTTTCAAGCAGGGCAACCTTGTCGCAGAAATCCTTCGCGTTTTTTGCTACTATTGATACACCGAATTTTCCACGGGCATGCATCATTGAAGGCTGTGCATAACAGGCCAGAGGATATTTCTCAGGGAATCTGGAGAATATTT